>JBFLXF010000020.1:0-11337 GCA_040757515.1 Actinomycetota bacterium | reverse complement strand
GGTTTTCGGCGATCCTCGGAGGCGGGGTTCCTCGGGCGCTCGCCAGAAGGATCTGGCAGCGTCTCATCACGAAGGCGTCTGCCGCACGCAACCCGGCTTCGAGACATTCGCGCTCTTCTTCCGACAGGTCCCGAACGAAAATTGGAGGCTTCATGGAAGCCACTATAGCTCATAACACACAACCATCTCTGAGGATGCAATAGGCACTGTTGGAAAGGCCAAGATGATCCGCTTCTGTATCGTAAACTATTCTACAAGGGAAAGAAAATGGACGATGGCTCGATAAGATTTTCTATTGGCGAAGCGGCGCGAGCTGTAGGGATCGCACCCCAGACCGTGCGCGCCTGGGAGGTTATTGGGCTGATCCATCCATTGCGCAGCGAGCGCGGGACCCGGTACTACCGAAAGGAAGATATCGAGAAGCTGAAACAGATAAAGCAGCTAAGGACCATACAAGGGTTGAACTTTGCTGCCATTAAGAAAGAGCTTGGAACCGCCCAAGCGCCCACCGGCGGGGCAGAATCGGATTTCTCCGCTCCACAAAGAAGAATCGGCGAGCGCCTCCGGCAGGTGCGCATCCAGTCTCGAAAGACCTTAAAGGAAGTAGCGGAACTAACGAATCTGTCAGTATCCTTCCTTTCGTCATTGGAACATGGTTACACCGGTGCATCCGTCGCCTCCTTAAGATCCATCGCCGAGGCGTACGGTGTAAGTGTTCGGGACCTCTTTGGCACCGAACCCGAGCCAAGTTCTCCTCACGTAACGCCCAGCGAAAGGCCGGTTATCCACTGGCCCAACGGGGCGCGCTACGAAGAGTTGGCGCCCAAAGGGCTTATCCTGGAGCCGACGTTCGTGTACGTTCCACGAAACGTAGACAGCGGAGGATTCTACTCGCACGCAGGAGAGGAGTTCCTCTACGTACTCTCCGGAGTCTTCTTTCTTGAACTCATGGAACAGAAGACGTATCGCCTCGAAGCTCAGCACTCCCTCTGTTTTATATCCACGACCCCCCATCGTTGGTGGACCGAAGATGAAGAAGCAGAGCTCATATGGGTTGATACGCCCAACTACCTAGGACGCTGAGGCGCTACTTGGCGTAGCGACATCATCTGGCTCGTCCGCTAAGTTCGGTACGTTTTCACCCCCACCGCCGGTACCGTGGGCATGGCACCGACGCCGGGCTTCCGGACCGGTCGGTGCCTCCTGCGCCGCCCCCAGACGTAGGGGCGGCGGTGCTCGCTCCAGTAGTCGACGGCGCGCGAGATCGCCTCCTCGACCTGCTCCCAGGTCTCGAAGAACCGCCCTTGAGGGCCAAAGACTTCAGTGTTTTCCACCACGGCTCGATGAGGTGAGGTAGGCGGCGTACTTGGGCTGGAAGACGAACTCCCACCTCGGGTGAGCCAGGCTGAACAAGAGCACGTCGTATGCCCTGTGCGCCCTCAGGCTGTCCATGATGGCGTAGATCCTCTCGACGCCATCTGGCACCCACCCCTCGACCTTCTCCAGGAAGTCCACGAACGTCGAGATCGAGCGGTCCGTGTAGGTGGCGGTGAAAGCCTCGCCGGTGGCCGGCCTGAACGCCCTGAAGACGTATCCCCCGAACTTGCGGTCTCGGTCGCGCTGCAACTCCCACTTGGCTCTCCCGGCGAGTCCTCCCTCTCGGCCGCGGATCAGCTCCCGGCCCGGATATGATCGAACACTCAGAGGCCCATCTCGTCTATGCAGATCACTACGCTGTCGCTCGGCGGGCATGCGTAGAGCCGCTCGATGGCCCCCTTTTTAGCGCGAACTCGGGATCCACCCTCTCGCCGAACCACCCCTCCTGCTTTCGCCACCTCAGCCCCTCCGCACAGAGCACCTCCGCCACCCTCGTTCGCCCCATGCCCACGCCCTTCTCCTTGAGGTAGGCCACCAGCCGGTCCAAAGTCCACGAGGCGAAGGGCAAACCGAGCTCCTGCGGCGGGGTCAAGGCCGCCTGGATAACCGCGCCCACGTCCTCCGGGCCGTACACGCGCGGCCTTCCCTCGCGCGGCCCCTCCTCGAGGCCAGCGAACCCATACTTGTTGAACCGGTTGATCCACTTGAGCGCGGTCCGCTCGTTGCAGTCGAGCTTCTGTGCGATCTCGCGGGCGGTGTGGCCCCGGTTGGAGAGCAGCACGATCTTCGCCCTCCTGGCTTTGCCGGCCGGCGTCTTGCGGCGGGTCACCGCCTCTTTGAGGGCCCGGTACTCGTCGGCGTGGAGCATCTTCACCCGCTTGAACGGCCGCATGACGTAGGCACCTCTTGCTCGGGAGCACCATTATGCACCGAACTTAGCGGACGAGCCAGATGCTGTCGCTACCCGAACTTCCTTGACAAGCTAGCCAGGGATAAGGCAAACTGCAGAAGAAAATGGTCATCAGATGACTGACGAGGTGTGATAGGGATGGCTGATAAGGCAGACGAGGGACGGCAAGGAGGAGGCTCGACGCAGCCTACGGAATCCGTGATCGCTGAGCGGAGGCTCGCTCCCGTGGCAGGGCCGTTGTTGCTCTGGGGGCTCGGGGTAGGCTACGTTATCTCCGGCGACTATTATGGTTGGAACTTCGGCCTCACCGCGACAGGCTACTGGGGATTCCTGATAGCGCTCGCCGTCATGGCGATCCTGTATGCCACTATGGTGGCGGCTATCGCGGAGATGTCTGCCGCGATTCCGCATGCGGGTGGTCCCTACGCTTTTGCTCGCATGGCGCTGGGTCAGGTTGGGGGATATCTTTGCGGCGTGGGGGTGGTCATCGAGTACGTCATAGCCCCGGCTGCGGTGGCCACGGCGATCGGCGCCTACGTCAACGTGCTGGTGCCAGCCATCCCCGCGGTGGCGAGCGCGATCGCCGTATATGTGGTCTTCACCGCCGTGCATCTCTGGGGTGTCGGCAGCTCGCTCCGGCTGGAGCTCGTCTTCACCGGCATAGCTACCGTAATGCTCGTTGTTTTCTATATCGTTGGCCTGCCGAACATCACGCTCGAGAATCTCAACGAAGTGGGGGGCGGTGAGGTTCTGCCCAACGGTCTTGGCGGGCTCTGGGCGGCGCTCCCGCTTGCGGCTTGGTTCTTTTTGGCCCTAGAGGGCTTGCCCATGGCTGCGGAGGAAGCCCGCAACCCGGAGCGCGACATCCCCAGGGCGCTTATGAGCTCGTTTGTGACCTTGGCAGCGCTGGCGGGTCTCACCTTGACCGGTGCGGCTGGGCTTGGGGGCGCCACCTCTGTGGGGGAGGCGGACGCACCGTTGCCGACGGCCGTTCAGAACGGGCTCGGCGAGAACCACTGGCTTGTGGGCGCTATCTCGTCTGTCGGGCTGGCTGGGCTCTTGGCTTCTTTCCACGGCATCGTTTTGTCCTACTCGCGGCAGATATTCGCGCTCTCGAGGACAGGCTATCTGCCGTTGTTCCTCTCCCACGTGAACCGGCGGCACACGCCGACCTGGTCCCTTATAGTCCCGGGGTTGGTGGGCATCGGGCTCGTTGTGCTGGGATCCGCCCTTCCTGGCAGCGCCATCCCAATATTGGTTACGATGAGCGTGTTCGGAGCTGCGATCTCCTACATCATGATGATGGTCTCCGCGATCGTGCTGCGGCGCAGGCGCCCGGATCTTCGACGCCCGTACAGGATGCCGGGCGGAGAGGTTACGGTCTGGGTAGCGCTGATACTCGCGGCTGTGCTTCTGCCGGCGGGCGTGAAGGACCATCCCGTAGCGATGCTCTTTGGGCTGCTCGTATTTGCGGCGTTCGCTGCTTACTATTTCCTGTACAGTCGCCACCGCCTGGTCACCCGCTCGATCGACGAGGAGCTGCGGGTGATAGAGCGTGCTGAGTCGGAACTGCGGGGGTAGGCGGTGGCGGCGGTCATCGGATGTGACGTGGGTTCCCAGAGCTTGAAAGGCGTCCTTATAGGAGCCGAGGGCATCGTACTGGCAGAGGCCTCCGTTCCTTACGATCTCTCCTTCCCTAACCCAGGATGGGCGGAGCAGGATACCGGGGTATGGTTGAAAGCCCTAAAGGCGGTAGTGGCGAAGCTCCTCGCCGATGGAGGCACAGGGCCGAGCGAAGTCGGGACGCTCGGATTGGCGAGTCAGGTTGATGGTGTCGTGGCCATAGGTTCCCGAGGAGAGGCGCTACGCCCGGCCATCATCTGGATGGATCGGAGGGCCGAGGCTCAGCGCGAGGAGCTCGGAAAGCGGCTGGCAGCGGAACGCATTTTCGAGATCACGGGCCTCAACCTCGATTCCTCACACGTAGCCCCCAAGATCCTGTGGCTGCGCGACGAGGAACCGGAGGTTTACCGGGATGCGGAAGCTTTCCTGCTGCCCGGCAGCTACCTCGTCCACCACCTAACGGGAGAGAAGATCGTCGACTACTCCAACGCCTCTTCCACGATGCTCTACGACGTGCGGAGCAAGGACTGGTCAGAGGAGATGCTGGCCGTCGCCGGGCTCAAGCGTCATATGCTCGGACGGGTGGCTTCTGCCGACGAGGTTGCCGGCACGTTTACCCCCGCCGCCGCTGAGGAGCTCGGGCTTGAGGCTCGCACGAGGGTCGTCGTCGGCTGCGGCGACGAGCACGGGGCCTGTTTGGGTGCTGGCTTGGTAAAGCCCGACCTAATCTGCGACATCGCGGGCACCGCCGAACCGGTAGCCGCTGCCGCGGCGGAACCGGTCTTCGACGAGACCGGGCTCGTGGAGACCCACGCTCACGCCGACTCGCGGTTCTGGCTCATCGAAAACCCGGGGTTCGTCTCTGGCGGGAGCATCCGCTGGTATTCGGACAACGTGGCGCACGAAAGCTACAGCGATCTGACCCTGCCGGCGCAAGACGTACCGCCGGGCTCCGAGGGCCTCGTCTTCCTGCCGTGCCTCAGCGGGGCCATGACCCCGACCTGGAACGGCAACGCTCGCGGGGTCTTCTACGGGCTCTCGATGAAGCACGGGCGCGCCCACATGGCCCGGGCGGTGTTCGAAGGGTGCGCTTACGGATTCAGGGACATCGTCGACCGCTTCGAGGCTCTCGGCATCGGAGGCGAAGAGGTGCGCGTTGTGGGTGGCGGCACTAAGCATCCGTTCTGGTGCCAGATAAAGGCGGACGTGTCCGGACGCGTGCTCAGGACCCTGAAGAACCCAGAGGCGACAGCCATCGGAGCGGCGATGCTCGCCGCGGTGGCAGAAGGCATCTACGCTTCGCTCGACGAAGCGGCCGAAAGCCTCGTCGAGTTCGGCGCGAGCTACGAACCCAACCCTGGCAACGGGGAAGTCTACGACGAGGCCTACAAGCTCTACCGGGAGGTTTACGTGGCGCTCGAGCCGGTGTTCGGCGGGAAACAGGCGGTGGTTCGATGAGGCTCATCGACAAGCTCGCGCAAGGCGACCCCATGGATCTCGACGGTCTGCGCCAGACCTTGAGGCAGGCCGACCCCGAGAGCCGACTTGCCCCCATAGGGATGAGACGCATCGAGATCGGGCCCGAGGCTCTGAGCCTCCTCCCGGAGGTTGTCTCGGAACTCGCGCGGGGTCCGCGCGTCGTGCTCGTGATGGACGCCACCCCCATGCGCCGCAACGGGGCCGACCTGAAAGCGGAAGCTCAACGCCTCTTGCGAGATCGCTTCGAGGTTCGCTGCGCGGTGATCGGCGCCCAACGAGCAGAGTTGCACGCGGACGAAGAGGCCCTTGCCGAGACCAGAGAAGCCGTTGGCGGTGCCGACTGCGTGGTGGTGGTCGGCTCGGGCACCATCACCGATCTCTCCAAGCAGGCCACCAAAGAGACGGGAGGATCACCCCTGGTGGTCGTGCAGACGGCCGCCTCCGTTAACGCCTTCTCCGACGACATGGCGGTACTCCTTAAGTCTGGGACCAAGCGCACTGTCCCTTCTCGCTGGCCGGACGCTCTTCTTATAGACACCCGCGTGCTGGCCAGCGCACCGCCCGAGATGAACTTGGCTGGGTTTGGGGACCTCATCTCCATGTGGACTGCCCCGGCCGACTGGTACCTTGCTTCGGCCGTGGGGATGGACGACTCTTATCATCCTGCTCCCAGCGCCATTTTGCGTGATCAGGGTCGCGAGCTCCTCGAAGAAGCGTCCGGGCTGCGGCAACGCGATCCAGGAGTGCTCGACCGGCTCGCGCGGGTACTGACCCTGAGCGGGATCTCCTTAGGGATCGCGGGGACGACGGCTCCGCTCTCGGGCACTGAGCACTTGGTCAGCCACATGATCGATATGGCGGCGGAGCAATGCGATTTCCCGCTGGCCCTTCACGGCGCCCAGGTCGCCGCCGCCGCCCTTCCCGTAGCCGCCGCATGGGAATTCTTCCTGGAGGAGTTCGATCCTTCCACGAAGGATATTGATGAATACTTCCCCGATGCGGCAACTCTGGAGCCGATCGTAAGAGAGGCTTTTGCCTTGATCGATCCCTCCGGAAGGGTGGGAAAGGAGTGCTGGAGCGACTACGCCAAGAAGCTGGGGAGGTGGGGCGAATCTCGGTCTAATCTCGAATCTTTCTTTAAGGCGTGGTCGAAGCATAGGGCCGAGTTGAAGACTATGGTTCTCTCGCCAGAGAGGTTGGGTGAGGCGCTACAAAGGGCTGATGCTCCGACGCGTTTTGAACAGCTGGATCCGCCCACCCCCCAGGAAATAATCCGTTGGGCCCTTAGGAACTGCCACCTCATGCGCAACCGCTTCACACTGGCCGACCTGCTCTTCTTCGCTGGCTGGTGGAACGATAAGTTCGTCGAGCGCCTGCTGGAACGCGCGCGATCTGCCGGGGGTGGCCTTTGAGAAAGCCGGAGCGGATCTTCGAAGGCTACGTTTTGGACCTCGACGGGACCGTCTACCTCGGAGATAGGTTGTTGCCTACGGCCAAAGAGACATTGTGCGAGCTCAAGCGGCGGTCGCGGGTGGTCTACCTCACGAACAAACCGCTCGAAACCCCAGCGGACTACGCCGCGAAGCTCACTAAGCTTGGGATAGATACTTCTCCGCAAGAGGTGGTGTCTTCAACGGACGCCCTCCTGCTCTACCTCGGTCGATATGCGCCGGACGCCCGACTCTTCGTTATCGGCGAGCCTCCGCTGATTCATATGCTGTGCTCCACTGGGTACGAGGTGGTGGATAGGGCGGAACGCGTGGACGTTGTGGTGGTCTCCTTCGACCGCACCTTCGACTATGCGAAGCTGAAGACGGCATTCGATGCCGTGCGGCAGGGGGCCAGGATCGTCGCGACGAATCCGGATGCCTACTGCCCGACACCGGATGGGGGGCTGCCGGATTGCGCCGCGATGCTCGCCGCAGTAGAGGCCTCCACGGGAGTCCACGCCGAGGCTATCGTCGGTAAGCCCTCGCTTCAAATGGCGGCTACTCTGCTAGATCGACTGGGTGTTCCCGCCGAAAAAACGTTGCTCGTTGGTGATCGCCTTGCCACCGATATTCGCATGGCCAGGGAAGCCGGCATGGCCAGCGCCTTGGTCCTCACCGGCGCAACGGATCTTGGGGAAGTGCTCAGCTCCGACGGGCAGCCAGACTACATACTCAAGAGTCTCAGCGAACTCTTGCCCGCAGGGGGCAGTCCAGATGCTGTCGTAAACGCAACGGAAGAGGGGTGAGAAGCAGAGATGCCGGAGTTCATCTTTATGCTCACTAAGAACGACGTCACGGTGGAGAACGCCTTAGAAGTCTATGAAGAGGTCCGGGACGCCGGACTCCGCTACGTAGGCTTCAAGGACGTCGGCCTACCGTTCGATCGACTGAGGACCCTGACGGAAACAATCCACGAGGGCGGCCAAGAGGTTATGTTGGAGGTAGTAAGCGAGCGCAAGGAGGACGAGTTGCGCTCCGCACGAGCGGCTCTGGACCTGGGTGTAGACTACCTTGTGGGCGGCACCCACGCCGAAGAAGCCGCCGAGATCCTCTCCGGGTCGGGCATTCGGTATTGTCCGTTCCCTGGGAAGGTTGTTGGGCATCCGAGCCTCCTACGCGGCACCATCGAGGAGATCGTCGGGAGCGCACAGCGGCTTGCGTCTATGGACGTGGTTCAGGGGTTGGACCTGCTCGCTTACCGCTACGACGGAGATGTGGACGCGCTAGTGAGGGCGGTGGTAGAGGCAGTCGACGTCCCCGTGATTGCCGCCGGCAGTATCGACAGTGTCGAGAAGATCCGGCGCCTCTCCGACGCGGGCGTTTGGGGGTTCACTGTAGGCAGCGCCATATTCGACGGGTCTTTCGCGGGATCCTCCTTGCGAGAGCGGGTAGAGAAGGTCTTGTGGGCGAGTGAAGCAGCCGCAACGCAGTAGGTCGTTGGAAGTGCTGCGGAGTTGGAGAGGCGCGCCGAGGGTACAACCCGGCACTACCATCCGAAAGACTTCGGATGATTACCATTTCCGAGTGGAGCGAAGGGTCGCTCTCACAGCGCCTTTAATAGCTGCTGCGCTGGTGCACGGTAGCCGCAATGAACGAAAAACCTCGCACGTCGTCGGTGCTCACGGCTCCCAGTGCTCGGCCCATCGCCTCGATCAGAGCTTCCTTGGTGCGGGCGCCGATCTTCCTGAGGATGTGCTTGACCTTCCAGAGGGCTTCCTCTATTGGGCTGAGGTCCGGGGAGTAGGGCGGCAGGTAGAGGAGTTCGCAGCCCCTCGCCTCGATGAATGCTAGGTTGTTCTTATGGCCCGGAAGCGGTCGCCCTGGGAGGATCGTGCCAAACTTAGCTCCGAGCTGCCCGGCGAAGAGACCTGCATCGACCGTTTCCACGCTATGCTCGCCGCGGAATGGGAGCAGCCGGAGACAGCAGAGATGCACGGGCTCTTGGTCCTCACCTACCACGCCCAGCACCCGTTCCAGGAGCAGCTTCCTGGCTTCTCGTCCAGCTTCGGTCTCTTGCCAGGAGCCTTTCTCGTCTCCAAGGTGTCGCGCTCATCGAGCTGCTTGCAGTAGCGCTTGAGACTGTCGCGCGATGAACCCCGAAGCGCCTGACGGCTCACTCTTTGAGACGCCTTTCTTCACCGACTCAACGATCTTCTCTGTGAGGTCCAGCGAGTATCCACTCATGCTTCCACGATACCCGGCGCACCGTCATCGCAACCCGCTGTCAGTGGGCTCAAGTCCCGTACGACATGCGCTGGGTCTGCATCGTGTGCGGTGGCACCACTCCATCCACTGGTCCCTTTGCCAATCAGCTTTGGTGCTTCTTGCCAAGACGTTCGGAGTGCTGGCGGTGAAAAAGAATCCCGGAAACGAGTAGAATATGCGCAAATGATCCCCAGTCCGCTAATAGGTAGAAAACGAAGCTTGGCAAAAAAGCGTAACAGTCGAAGGCTCCTCACGGACATCGTTCGCGACGAGCTCAGGCAGAGCATCCTGACCGAGGTTTACTCACCGGGGGACAAGCTGCCTTCCGAAACCGAACTCGCAGATAAGTACAACGTTAGCCGCGTGACCCTACGCGAAGCGGTGCGCGGCCTCGTCGAAGAAGGGTATCTTTCTCGCCAGCATGGATTAGGCACCTACGTAACAGAAAAGCCGAGGCTCAGGAATAACCTGGACGTAAACTTCGGAGTCACCCAACTCATCCAGAGCATGGGCATGAGGCCCGGCAATAGGGACGTCCACATCCTAGAGGAGGAGGCGTCCGAACGCGTCCGGCGAGCGCTGGCGCTTGGTGCGGGGCAGGCGGTCGCTCGCATCGAGCGAATAAGGACCGCGGACGACGAGCCGATCGTGTATTCGACAGAGTTCATTCCGATTAGTCTGCTAGACGGGGACATTGGCGGATTACGGAACCTCTCCGGTTCGTTGTACCGGTTCCTGGGCGATCTGGGATACCGGGTGCATCACGGAGTGGTAACGATCGAGCCGGTCGTTGCCACCAAGGTGATGGCCCGCAAACTGAACGTCGAACCTGGTAAACCCCTACTGCATTTTGCGCAGGTGGATTACGGCGAAGAAGGCCGCCCCTACCTCTTCTCCCTGGAGTGGTATCGCAGCGAGTTGCTCCAGGTTACGGTTTACCGTAGAGGCCCCACCTTCCTGACGGAAGGAGCAGAGTGGATGCTGTCCGAGAAGGATGAGGGTTCGGCTGCGCCTTAACCGCGAAGCGCGGTGCTAGAGAGCCGGTAGAGTAGTCAAGCAGCGATATCCGGTTGCCGATTGTCGGGCATGCGGGCTATGACGTGCAGGTTATGCACCAGCACGCTTCGGCGCAGGCCAAAGAGATTCTTGCGTACTCCCTTGTAACGGGCTCGGTCGCCCTGCCATTGGTCGATGTGCGCCAAAGACGGGAGCATAAATGGGGCACACCGACAAGAGCCGTCGCAAGATAGGGCGCCTTCCTTACGACTCTCCGCCTCAGTAGAGGAGAAGTTGCCCGGGAATTTTATGCTCCTCGTTTTGGTACCGTGGCCCCCTAAAGGCCGGAGGGCTTACGGGAAGGCGCCGAGGAACGGCTCTCCGCCATTCTCGGTGCAACTCGACCTCATCGAGCGGTACGTCTGAACTACTGGGTCTCATGCGGCACCTAGGAACCTTCGGCGTAGTAACTCGAAGCTTGCTCTGCCGTACCTTACATTGGTTTGGCAGTCGCGGATTAGAATTCGCGGTGCCCCGGCGGGTCGGGGATGGCACCGTCCGTACTGCCAGCAGAGAAGATAAGGCCGCAGATGTAAAGCCCCCCGGCCCCGCCTGGACGTCCCAAAGCCCTGATCGGGAACTGCGAAATCTGCCACGGACGAAGTGCGGCAGACGAATCGCTTCTTAAGGTACTGCGGCTGGAGGGGGTCCCGGGGTGAGAGGAAGGTGGGGCTTGGGTAGTGTCCGCGCAAGTGTGTAAGAACAGAGGCCGTTGACGAGGACGGCCACCGTGTGGTTCCTTCGGAAGAGACCAATCAACCGAAACGGAGGACACGATGGCCGACGAACTGAGGATAGGCTTGGCGGGGCTGTTGCGCAAGGCTCACATCGAAGGCGACGCTGAATTTCTCAAGGAAGGCGTGCGGGCGCTCTCGCAGGCCCTGATGGAGATGGAGGTCGAAGAGCACATAGGCGCTGCCCGTAACGAGCGCACGCCGGGACGCAAAGGTCAGCGCAACGGCTATAGGCAGAGGATCTGGGACACGAGGGCGGGGGCAGTGGAGCTCTCGGTCCCGAGGGTGAGGGACTCAAGCTACTTCCCCTCGCTCCTCGAGCCGCGTAGGAGAGCCGAGAGTGCGCTCTCTGCGGTGGTACAGGAAGCCTATGTCCACGGGATCTCTACCCGCAAGGTCGATGAGTTGGTGAAGGCTTTGGGAATGACGGGCATCTCCAAGAGCAGGGTCCCAGAGCTCTGCG
>JBFLXF010000019.1:0-11748 GCA_040757515.1 Actinomycetota bacterium | reverse complement strand
AGCACCGGGAGCTTGAGCAGGTGGTCCGGGAAGAGGATGCCGATGTCCACCTGGATCTCATCCAGCTCCTCGCGCATCTGCTCGGGAGTGTGCACCATGCGCCGGGCCTCGTGGCCGCTCGGGAACTTCGCCTCCAGGACCGCCGTGCCCGGCGAGAAGCCGGGGATGTCCAGGTACCACTCCTGCACGCCGGCGATGTTCTCCAGCGCCACCCGCCACGGCATCTCGCAGTAGGGGGCGAGCTCCCCCGGCGACTCGTGGACGTGCACGTCGCAGTCCACGACGAGGATGTCCTCCAGCCTCTCCCTGCGACCCGCCACGGTCTCCGCCATGCTCCTCCTCACCCCTTCAGCAGCGCCCCGACGCGCCTGGCGAAATGCTCGATCCCTTCTCCCTCCAGGGCACCGAGTTCGAGCTCGTAGGAACGCTTCTCGCCCGCTTCCAGGTGAATCAGCTCCCCGCGCTCCCGCGCGTCCAGGCGCCCCGCCGTGCGGTTGGTGCCCGGCTCGATCCCCACCACGTACGTCCCCTCGCCGAGCATGCGCCAGACGAAGTGGTGCGGGAGCCGTTCCCTGTCGAACAACTGGTAGACGCCGAGGCCGAGACCCCGGTTGACGACCGCGACCGGCACGGTCCCGTCCTCCTCGGCGGCGAGCTCGTGCTCGAAGACCCGCTCGACGTAGCCGGTCTCCGGAGCGTGGAACTTGCCGTAACCCTCGGCGGGGTAGTCTCCGCGGGCGGCCACGGATCTGGCGGGCGCGAGCAGCTCCGCCCCCTCATCCACCACCGGCCAGCCGACGTTCACGTGGTAGAGGTACATGTGAGGGGTAAGGTCGTGCCCGACGTTCTCCACCTCGTCGTGGATCTTCAGCCGTGACTCCCCCACCCTCGCCTCGATCCTGCGCCGCAGCAGCAGGTGCTCGCCGAAGACCGCCGCCTGCAGCACCTCGCCCTCGGCCCAGAGGATGCACTCATCGCCCTCCCACCTCTCGCCGTAGCCGACCAGCCGGGCCGGGCGGTTGGAGATGCGCCCGTGCAGGCCGAAGGTCTCCGTCCTCTTAGGCGGATAGTGGTACTGCTCCGCGGTGTCCTCGGCCATGAACAGCGTGTGGTCGAGACCGCAGGTGGTAAGCAGGCCGCCGCCGAAGGTGCGAAAGAAGCCTAATCCCTCCGGCTCGTAGTACCAGGGACCGCTCGTACCGACCCCCGAGAGCCAGCTCAACGGTCTCCCCTTGAGCTCGCAGCGCCCGACGTCGAAGGCGCGGTCCACCAGAACGTCGAAGGAGAAGCCGCTGCCGGTGCGGAACTCCAGCACACGCACGCCGCGCCCGGCGCCGTCGCCCAACGTGACGAGTCGGACGCCGGCCACCTGCTCCAGCCTGCCCACCCGGCGCAGGAGGTCGGTGCGCCCGTACACTCTCTCCCAGAGGTTCGGCATCAGTGCATCGCCCAGCCGCCGTCGATCTCGATCGTCTGGCCCGTGATAAACGAGGCGGCGTCGCTGGCCAGAAAAGCGACCAGGTTGCCCACGTCTTCAGGGGTGCCGCGGCGCTTGAGGCACTGCTGCTCAAGGATGCGGCGGTTGAGCGCCTCCTGATCGGGATGCACCCTCTCCGCGTCGGTCGGGAAGGCGCCGGGGGAGATGGCGTTCACCGTGATACCCTCCGGCCCCACCTCACGGGCGAGCGTGCGGGTGAACCCTATGACCCCGCCCTTGGAGGAGACATAGTCCAGAAAGCCCGCCCAGCCGATGAAGAAGGTGATCGAGGCCACGTTGATAATCCTCCCGTGCCCCCGCCCACTCATGCGCGGATACGCCGCCCGGGCGCACAGGAAGTAGCCCTTGAGGTTGACCGAGAGCACCCGGTCCCACTCCTCCTCCTCGATCTCCGTCCAGGGGCGCAAAGGGTAGATGGCGGCGTTGTTCACCAGGATGTCCACCCCGCCGAACTCGCCGACCACCCCCTCGACCATCGCCTCGACGGAAGCCCTGTCCGAGACGTCGGCCTCGAACGGCAGGCACCTGGCCCCGTTCTGTGAGGCCATCTTCGCCACTCTCTCGGCCTTCTCGCGCGAGACGTCCACGGCGGCGACGGAGGCTCCGGCGGCGGCCAGGCGTCCACAGATGCCCTCGGCCAGGCCGCCCCCGCCGCCCGTCACGATGGCCACCCGTCCCTCAAGAGGACCTGCCACTGGGAACCTCCTCTATCCGGATCTCGTCCAGCCCCACCGCGCGGCCCTCGGAGGCCGAGAGGTAGGCGGCCTCGATCAGGGCCATCGTCTTCAGGTTGTCGGAGCCGGAGATCTCCGGCTCCGAGCCCTCCTCGATGGCGCGCATGAGCTGGCCCATCGTCCCGACGAACGCCTGCGGGAACCACCGCTCCTCCCACCGCGGCAGGAACCAGTAGCCGGGCTGGCGCTTGGTGGTGAAGTCCACGGTGCTCGGGCTGCCTTCCGGGTAGTCGGGCCAGCCGATCGTGCCCTTCGCCACGCCCTCCGTCCCCTCGACCCGCCACTCTATGCCGTGGTCGGTCCAGGTGAAGCAGTTGTCTATGGAGACGGCGCGCAGGCCCCCGGCGTACTCCAGGATGCAGAACGCCATCCCATCGCGATGCTCGAACCCTATGCTCGGGTCCTCCCTCACGCTCACCAGTATGCGCTCCGGGTCGCCGAAGAGGAACCGGAACACGTCGAGGTGGTGAATGCTCATGTTGGCGATGGCGAGGCGGTCGAGGCCCCTGAGGAACTCCTGCCAGTGCGGGCGCGCGTGCATCACGATCTGGGCGACGACGGGCTCGCCGAGGTAGCCGCGCTCAAGCAGGGTCTTCAGAGCCCGCATGGACTGGTCGTAGCGCATGTTCTGGTTCACGCCGAGGACGACGCCCGCCTCGTCGCAGAGGCGCACGATCTCCCGCGCCTCCTCCAGGTTCGCCGCGAGCGGCTTCTGGGCCAGGATGCCCTTTACGTGGTCCGCGTGCTTTACGGCCTCGCGCACGATGCCGAGCTGCTGGTCCGGCGGGTAGGCCACGTCCAGGATCTCCACGTCCGGGTCGGCGAGGAGGTCCCGCCAGTCGTCGTGGACGCGCCCGATGCCCCACCTCTCGGCGGCGGCGCGGGCGTGCTCCGGCGTGCGGGAGGCTATGGCGACCACGTCGAAGCCCGCCTCGTCATAGGCGGCGAGCTGCACGTCGCGCATGATGAAGCCCGCCCCGATCGCGCCGATGCGGTAATCCGTCTTGCGCCCGAGGTGAGGCAGGTAGTCCAGGTCGAGGTCTATCTGCGGTGTTGCCATCGCCCCTCCTCAGACCCGCGCGCCGTCCCGGACGCCGAGGTCGGCCATGATCTTCGCCGTCTCCCGGTAGGCCTCCTCGACCCACTCGACGATCCTGTCCGGGTCGGGGGAGTATTCGAGCTCGATGGAGACCGTGCCGGTGTAGCCGGTGTCTACTATCGCCTTCAGGTACTCCTTGATCGGGGTGACCCCTCTGCCCGCCGGCAGATCCCCGTGCGTCTCGCCGTTGCAGTCGGAGAGGTGGATGTGGCCGATCATGCCCGCGAGCTTCTTCACGTCCTCGAAGGAGGCGCGAGAGAGGTGCAGGTGCGAGATGTCGGCGTTCGCCTTCACCGCCGGGTGGTCCACCTCCCTCACGAAGCGCGCGAGCTCGTCCACGTCCTTCACGAGCGCCTGGGTAAACGGCTCCAGCTCGATCACGATCTCCAGACCCTTCCCGGCCGCATACCCCCCGAGTCTCCTCACCCGGTCCACCGCGAAGCCCCAGATCGCCTCGTTCGGGAACACCTCGCCGTCCCAGTAGTACTCCCCGATCACGAGCAGCAGGTTGCGGGCGCCGAAGTACGCGCCCTGGTCGATGTACGCCCTGGCGCGGTCCATCGCGAAGCGCTCCACCGAAGGGTTGAAGTCCACGAGCCCGAAGTTCACGCAGACCACCGAGCGGATCGGGAGCCCGACCTCCTCACAGGTGTCTTTTATGAGCCTGCGCGTCTCGTCGTCGATGTCGAGCGGGTCCTCGAAGATGTCGTAGGAGTCGAACCCGATCTCCCTGGCCTTCCGGATGCCCTCTTCCAGACCGACCTTCGTGTCCAGCCAGGTGGAGCTGATCATCACTCCCGCCAGTTTGCCAGGAAGGCCTGCTGCTCGGGGGTGAGGGCGTCCACGCCCAGGCCCACGGCGTCCAGCTTCGTGCGGGCCACCTCGTCGTCTATCGTCTTGGGGAGCAGGTGCACCCGGTTGTCCATCGAGGCGTGCTCGTTGGCGAGGTGGTGGGCGCACAGGGCCTGGACCGCGAAGGTGAGGTCCATGATCTCCACGGGGTGCCCGTCCCCCGCCGTCAGGTTCACCACCATCCCCTTCCCGACGAGGTAGAGCTTGCGACCGGCAGACAGCGCGAACTCCTCGACGTTGCGGCGCACCTCGCGGACGCTTGAGGCGGCGGCCCGGAGCCCGTCCACGTCTATCTCCACGTCCACGCCGCCGGCGTTCGCCAGGATCGCGCCGTCGCGCATCCGCTCAAAGTGCGCTGGCGTCAGCACGTCCGTGCTGCCGGTGGCGGTGATGAAGATCTCCCCGATCTGTGCCGCCTCCAGGGAGGGCAGCACGTCGAACCCGTCGGCGTAGGCCTCCAGGCCCCGCACCGGGTCCACCTCGCAGACCGTGACGCGGGCTCCGAGGCCGGCGGCGTAGCGGGCTATGCCCTTGCCGCACCAGCCGTAGCCGAGCACCACGAGGCGCTTGCCGCCGACCATCAGGTTGGTGTTCTGCATGATCGCGGTGAGGGTGGACTGGCCGGTGCCGTAGCGGTTATCGAAGAGGTACTTGCAGCGGGCGTCGTTGGCCGCGATGACCGGGAACTCCAGCACCCCCTCACGCTCCATCGCCCGGAACTTCGCCACCCCGCTCGTCGTCTCCTCCGAGGCGCCCCGGATGCGCGGCAGCAGTTCGCGGCGCGTGGTGTGCGCCAGGCGCACCAGGCCCGCCCGGTCGTCTATGAGGACGGCCTCCTTCTCGCCCGCCACCCGGTCGAGCACCCGCTCCAGCTCCCGGTCGGCCTCCTCGGGCGGATTCGCGGAGGAGGCGTAGACGGTGACGCCCCGCTCGGCGAGGGCCGCCGCCACGTCGTCCTGGACGAAGAAGGGACCGGGGCTGGCGAGGGCGACGTCGGCGCCGGCCTCGGCGAGCACGACGGTCAGGTAGGCGGTCTTGGCCTCTATGGGGAGGGCGACGCCCACGCCCAATCCCTCGAAGGTGCCGTCCTTCAGGTAGCGGTCGCGCACCCGATTCAGGACCGGCGAGTGCTCTGCGGCCCAGTCGATCTTTCTGTGCCCGTCCGGGGCGAGGGACGGGTCTTTGACGATGGACTCGCTCTGCATGTCTTGTTCCTCTCTAGCGCACCCGGGAGGGGCCGGTCTCTCCCTCGGCGGCCTCGACCTGTTCCCGACCCCCGAGCAGGAAGCTGGCGACGACGATGAGGACGAGGAAGGGGATCAGGCCGAGCCCGATGCCGATGCCACCAGCGCCACCGGCGGCGAACCCGGCGGCGGCGAAGCCCTGCTCGTAGATCCCGAGGCCGAGCGCGAGGCCCACGACCAGGGCGCCGATGCCGCCGACCCACATCAGGACGTTGCCCAGGAGCTGGAAGCGGGAGGCCGAGACCTCGTCGGGGCGCATGATCTCGGTCCACAGAAGCCCCCAGTGCTTTATCCGCGGGTAGAGGACCAACAGCAGGATGGGGCCGAGGACTATGCCGGCTATGGCGTTGTTCACCGTGATGATGCTTCCCAGAGCCGCGAAGGGGACGAAGCCGATCAGGTCGTTGAACCACGCGATCCAGACCGCGCAGACCGCCGAGGCGAGTACGACTATCGCGACGAACACGGCGAGCTTCTTGCCGGAGTTGACGTTCTGCTCCATGTTCTCGCCCCTGCGGAAGAACGAGCCCCACATCTTGTACGGCAGAAAACCGAGGAAGAAGTTGCCGACGAACCCGGCGATGCTGCCGATGCCCAAAGTTCCGAAGAAGTCCCCGATCAGGTTTCCGATCGCCGCCCCCCACGCGCCCGCCGGCCCGAACAGCAGCCCGAAGACGAACGGGAAGACGTTGGCCGGCCGCACCTCCGTGAAGCCGGGGATGATCGTGAACCCCTTGAACGGTATGAGGACCGCCGCGTAGATCGCCGCGCTCAGCGCCACGAGCACCACCATCTGCGTGTGCCGCCACATCGTGAAGACTTCTTTCATAGGTCTCCTTCCCCTACCTGGTGAACCCCTCTATGCCGCCGTAGCCGGCGGCCCGCAGCGCGATGGCGCCGGCCAGCAGCAACGCGAACACTACCAGAACCAGCACGTCCCGGCCTCCCATCGCCAGCCGCAGGTAGTAGGTGCGCTTCGGGCTCGCCCCGAAGCCTTTAGACTCCAGGGCCATCGAGAACACGTTCGTCGAGCGGATCGTGGAGACGAAGACCGGCACCAGGAGCGGGATGTGCTTGCGCACCCTCTCGATGATGTTGCCGGACTCCAGGTCGAGGCCGCGCGAGCGCTGGGCCTGACCTATCGTGGAGCCGGTGGCGGCGATGGTGGGGACGAGCCGCAACGCGGTCGAGACGGCGAAGGCGAAGCGGTAGGGGATGCCGAGCTTCACCAGGCCGGTCGCTATCTCTTCGTTGCGGGTGGTGGAGAGGAAGATCAGGCCGGCTATGATCGTGATGTCTATCCTGAGCGCGACCCCGATGGCATACAGGAGCGCCTCCCGCTCGACGAAGAGGAACAGGGGCGTCTCGCCGCTCCCGAAGATGGACCACAAGATCACCGTCACCACCGCGATCATGACCAGTATGAACCAGATGCGCCTGAGGTTGACGAGCACCCTCGCCGAAGCCCCGAAGAGGAGCACCAGCGCCAGCACCCCGAGCCCGTAGAGCGGGCTCACGAAGAGAAACGCCAGCACGAACGCTCCCAGCAACAAGAGCATCTTCGTACGCGGGTCGAGCCGGTGGACGAAGGTGTCGCGGTCGAGGTAGAGGAACGGGTCCACTACTACTCCTCCCGCTCCTCGATCTCCGTGACCCTGAGCATCTCCTCCACCGACAGCACGGTGAACCCCAGGGAGTTGCCCAAGGAGACAATGTGCGGCGGCCTCAAGGAAGCGTCCACGAGCTCTTCCTCCCGCGCGAACACCTCCCGCACGGTCCCGGAGAGCACGACCCTGCCGTCCCTCACGACGACCGCCCGGTGGGCGTACTCGGCGACGACCCACATCGTGTGCGTCACGACGACGATGGTGGAGCCCGACTCGTTGAGGCGCTTTACCAGCTCCATCATGGAGCGCTGCTCGGCGTGGTCGAGGCCGGTCGTCGGCTCGTCGAGGATGAGGACCTCGGGGCGCACCGCCAGGACGGAGGCGACCGCGACGCGCTGGCGCTCGCCCTTGGTGAGTCCGAAAGGATCCTCCTCCTCGTAGCCTTCGAGCCCTACGGCGGAGAGGGCTTCCCGGACGCGCTCCTCTATCTCCCCTTCTTCGAGACCCCGGATCCTGGGCCCGAAAGCGACCTCATCGTGGACGGTGTCGGAGAAGATCTGGTGGTCCGGGTTCTGGAAGACGTAGCCCACCCGCTGCCCGAGCCCGCGCACCCCCTGCCTCACCGTCTCCTCGCCGTGCACCCGCACCGAGCCCCCGGTCGGCGTGAGGAGCCCGTTGAAGTGCTTGACGAGCGTGGTCTTGCCGGAGCCGTTCTGGCCGAGCACCGCCAGGAACTCGCCCCGCCTCACCGTCAGGTCCACCCCTTCGAGGGCAAGGACGCCGTTCGGGTAGCGGTGGGTGAGGCCCTCGACCTCGATGAGCGGCTCCCCGTAGCCCTCCTCCCGCGTTTTGTCCTCAGCCACGAGCTCGCGATGGCGGCGCCAGTCGATCCACCAACCGCGCCGCCGGAACTCAGCCGCGCCCTCCTCGGGGGTGAGGGGAAGCTCCTCCTTCTCCACGCCTCGCCGCCGGAAGAAGCGCGCCACCTGCAGCGGCATCACGCGCGACTCTTCCAGGAGCTCCACGTCGCGCAGCACCTCGCGGGCGGGGCGGTCGGCGACTATCCTGCCGTTGCGCAGGATCACGATCCGGTCGGCGTCCAGGGTCTCCTCGGTCTCGTGCTCGACGACGATGAGGGTCACGTCGTCCCTGTCCTTTAGCTCCCCGGCGATCTCGAAGACACCGAGCTTGCCGATGGGGTCGAGGTCGGTCGTCGGCTCGTCCAGGCACAGGATGCGCGGCTCTATGGCCAGCACGCTAGCTATGGCGAGCCGCTGCTTCTGTCCGCCGGAGAGGGTCGCCGGCTGGCGGTCTTCAAAACCCTCAAGGCGCACCCGCGCGAGCACCTCGCGCACCCGCCGGACCATCTCCTCGCGCTCCACGGCGAAGTTCTCCGGGCCGAAGGCCACTTCGAGGGCGACGTTGGTGGAGAACAGCTGCGCCTCGAAGTCCTGGAAGACCAGCCCCACGTCCCGGGCGAACTCGCCCACCCTCCCCTCGCGCGTGGAGCGGCCCCGGATCAGGACCTCCCCCTCCATCCGGCCGCGGAAGAAGTGCGGGATCAGGCCGTTCAGGGAGACGCAGAGGGTGCTCTTGCCCGCTCCCGAAGGCCCCATCACGACCACGAACTCCCCTTCGGCCACCTCCAAATCTACCCCGTCGAGGGCGGGCTTCTCCTGCCCCCGGTACCGGTAGCTCAGGTCCTTTATGGTGACTACGGGCTTCGCTATCTCGCCGACCTCCCGCGTTTTCCCAAGGATATTCCAACGTGCACCTTCGATGCTACCCCGCCGGCGCATCGCGCGGAGCCGGAGACGGTGCGACAATATGGCAGGGATAGGGTCTTTCGGGTTAGGTGCGGGCATGGTGGACGTAACCGGACGGTACGCGGGTCCGATCTCTCCGGCAGAGCCGGCGGCGATGCCTCCTCCCGGCTCCGAGGAGGAGCTGCGGCGCTTCGCGCAGCTACAGGAACGGCTGGCGCCCCTGGCGCGCTGTTTGGTCGCGGACCCGCGCGCTCCCCAGACCGTCGTGGTGGTCCCCAGCCTCTCGCTCGACTCCGAGGAGCTGGCCAAGATCTCGGGGGCGCACCACTACGAGGAGCGCCTCCTGTGCATGCTTATGCTGCTGAGGATGCCCCGCACCCGCCTCGTCTACGTCACGAGCCAGCACGTGGCGACGGCGATAGTGGACTACTACCTGCACCTCCTGCCGGGCGTCCCCTTGCGCCACGCGCGCAGCCGGCTGACGCTCCTCTCCTGCCACGACGCCTCGGACGTGCCGCTCACGCAGAAGATCCTGGACCGGCCGCGCCTGACGGAGCGCATCCGCGCGGCCATCGCCGACCCTGAGGCCGCGCACCTGTCTTGCTTCAACAGCACGGCGCTGGAGCGGAGCCTCGCCGTCAGGCTGGGCATCCCGCTCTACGGTAACGACCCCGCGCTGAACTACCTGGGCACCAAGAGCGGCAGCCGGGAGGTGTTCCGGGAGGCGGGCGTCCCGCTGCCCGACGGGTTCGAGCACCTCCGGGACAAAGAGGACATCATCGAGGCGGTCGTCGAGCTGAAGCGTCGCAACCCTGATCTGCGGCGCGTGGCGATCAAGCTGGATGAGGGCTTCTCGGGCGAAGGCAACGCGGTCTTCCGCTACGACGGCGCCCCGGAGGGCCGGGATCTCGCGCGCTGGGTCCGCGAGGAGCTGCCAGGGCGCATCAGGTTCGAGGCGAAGAGCGAGACCTGGGAGCACTACTGCCACAAGTTCGCGAAGATGGGCGGCATCGTGGAGTGCTGGGTGGAGGGAGAGGTGGTGCGCTCTCCCTCGGTGCAGTGCCGCATAAACCCGCTGGGCGAGGCGGCCATCGTCTCGACCCACGATCAGGTACTGGGAGGTCCTTCGGGCCAGATCTTCCTGGGCTCCACGTTCCCCGCCGACGAAGCGTACAGCCGGGACCTCAAAGAATACGGGCAGCGGGTAGGAGACGTGCTCAAGGAACGCGGGGCGCTCGGGCGCTTCGCCATCGACTTCATCTCCGTCAGGCGCGAAGAAGGCTGGGAGCACCGCGCCATAGAGATCAACCTGCGCAAGGGCGGCACGACCCACCCGTACCTGATCCTGCGCTTCCTCACCGACGGGTCCTACGACGCCGAAGAGGGCACCTACTGCACGCCCACCGCCAAGCTCTGCTACTACTACGCCTCCGACAACCTCCAGAGCCCCGCCTACAGGGGGCTCACCCCCGACGACCTCGTGGACATAGCCGTGGACAACGGCCTCCACTTCGACAGCGCCGCGCAGCAGGGCGTCGTCTTCCACCTCATCGGGGCGCTGTCCCAGTACGGCAAGCTCGGCACCGTCTGCATCGGCGACAGCCACCAGAGCGCCCGGAAGCTCTACCGCGACACCGTCGAGGTGCTCGACCGCGAGGCGCAGCGCTAGCCTAGACGAGGCCGAACAGCTCCAGCGCCCGGGCGACGGCCTCGGTGCGGCTCTCGACCCCTAGCTTCTGGTAGACGTGCTCCAGGTGCTTCTTGACCGTGCGCGGGCTGATGTAGAGGAGGCCGGCGATCTCGTTGTTGGTCTTGCCGCGCGCGATCCAGACCAGGATCTCGGCCTCCCGGCGGGTGAGACCGAGCGCCTTGAGGGTCGCCGGTGAGAAGGGCAGCGTCTGCTTCTCCAGCAGCAGCAGGTGCCTGTTTTCCGCGCGGTCCGGAACGAACCGCACCACGAGCCGCTGGCCCAACCGCTCCAGGATCAGGGGCTCCGGTATGGGCGAGACGGCGCCGTCGCCTAGCTGGGCGGCCCGTTGACGGTCCGCCCATCGCCGCCGCGACGAAGTGCCGCTACTGCACCCTCTACCACACGGAGGTCGCCAGGCTGAACGGCGCGACCGAAGAGGAGATAGAGGACGCCGTCCACTACGCCAAGTCGAGCGCGGGCTGGAGCACCTACATCAACGGCCTCCAGCACGGCGTAGGCGAGCCGGAGAGGAGAGAAGTGGAGAGCGAGCGCGAGCAGGTCATGCGGGAGCTGGCGGAGCACTTCCGCCCCGTCTTCGAGAGCAGCCCGGACGGCGTGTACCTCTGGCTGGACGAGGCGAACAAAACGTGCAACGAACGGCTGGCAGAGATGTTCGGCTTCACGGTCGAAGAGTGGCGCGAAGCAGAGCCGTTCCTGGACAACTTCGTCGCCGAAGAGGACCGCGCCATCTACTCCTGGAACTACCACAACCGCGTCGCAACCCTGTCATTTCCGGCTACCTACAGGTTCCGGGGTTTGAGGAAAGACGGCTCGACGTTTGCGGCGGAGACCGACATGATCCCGATCTCCCACCGCGGATACGCCGTTGCCTACCACTTCGTGCGACGGGTCGGGGTTTAGCGGCGGTTCCGTCCGCGAGCGACCGACCCGCGCGCAACTTCTCTCGTGCCTCCTATACCGCAGATCTCGCCCCGAGCGCCGGTATGATCTCCTCTCCGTAGGCGTCGAGCGTCTCCTCCATGGCGTCGTGCATGAGGTAGATGTTGAACTGGTCCGCGCCGAGCTCTTTGAGCACCTTTAGCTTGGCTACGTGGTCCTCGACGTTGCCGAGGACGCAGAAGCGGTCCACTATGTTATCCGGGACGAAGCCGGTGGAGGGGTTGTCCGCCTTGCCGTGGTGGGAGTAGTCGTAGCCCTCGCGGGCCTTTATGTAGTCGGTGAGGGCGGTGGGGATCTC
>JBFLXF010000018.1:0-11890 GCA_040757515.1 Actinomycetota bacterium | reverse complement strand
AAGCGCATCTTTTGTGTGGCACAATCACCCACGGAGGAGCCTCCTTCTTTGGTCAGTTACAGAGCAACTAGACCGTATACAGGAGTAGGCTCCTCCTCTTCAACCTCCTCTATGAATAATTCAGGCTAGGCGGGAAAAGCTATTTGGGACAAATAGTGACAGCCCACTCTCCGCGCTCAGACCTCCTCGTAAGGTGGGCGACTCCTTCGTGCACCAACGTTGACGGATGCTCGTCGGGTGAACAGATGGTCCGTACGCCTTCAGAGGTCGGACCTTGCCTCCCAGTCATGATCAGCTTGCGACGCCGCTCGCCAAAATTGGTGATCTCCAGTCGAACGCCGTCCGGGTCGGAGAAGAAGGTAACGTAGTAGCCCGGATCGTACTCCGGGTAGTACCGAGGCTCGGTGGCTTCCACGCCCGCCTCCTGGAGTGCCTGGGCCGCCCGGTCGACCGCGGCCTCGTCCACTACCCGAAAGCAGAAGTGGTGCAGCCCGGGCGCGTAGGGTCGTGGTCGGGGGTGGTGTCTCTGGCGGGTCTCAGCGAGTAGCCGAACTGCCTGTTGTAGTGGAGGTGAGGATCCCCTCCTATGTTACCTCGCCGCTTGCGGAAGCCCAGGACGGGCATGACGCGGTCGTAGAACGCTTCCGATCTCCGCAGGTCCCTCACGGTCACGTAGACGTGGTCTATACCGATCACCTCGATGGTCACGCGCTGCCTCTCACCCTTTCGTCCATCGTCGTGCCCTAGCCTACGTCCCCGCCACTCCGCTACTCAAGAGCCGTTTTCCTAATCATTTCTGTTCGTCTTCGTGCACGAAGGAGTCGCGCACTTCGCGGGGAGATCTGTTGCGCTAGCTCCGGCCGCGCACTTTCCCGTACGCGTTGTGGATGCGTTCACCGATGCCGCCTTGCCTCCCATCCTCAACCGTGCGACACTAGCAATGGCTATATGTTACAAAATAAATGCTTTGTAACAGAGAAGGGTAGCAAGGGGTTACGAAGGAGTGCCAGGATGGAAGAGACGGACGTAGTTTGGCGGAGCAAGCTCGACGGGAAGTACGACGTCTACGTCGAGAGGACCGACGACTACACGGGCGTTCTCAAGATAGCGATGGGTGAGGAGGTCCTCCACTCCGAGGAGGTGGCCCTCGCCTACGGGGCTCTCTTCGGGCCGGACGTGGACGACGTGGCCGATTGGCAGGAGAGGGCTGTTCGAGTTGTCGACCATCGGATTTGCGATTAGGTAAGCGGGGGCGAGAGGTCCTGGGAAGGCGACCGTAGCACCGTGGGCATGTACGACGAGATAAGGTGCGAGTATCCCCTGCCGCACAGCGGCTACCGGGTGCTCCCGGATCACACCTTCCAGACCAAGAGCCTCGAGAACCTGCTGGAGAAGTACACCATCACCGCCGACGGGGAACTGATCTGGCATAAAGTGCGCCTCGAAAGCGTCCCCGAGGAGGAGAGGCCGTGCTACGGCACGCCCGGGTGGGAGAAACCCTTGGGCAAGTCGATCGGTTCCATGCGCGAAGTTCCGGAGGGCGACGAGCGGGTCCCATACCACGGCGACGTCTACTTCTACGATGCCTTCCGCGTGAGGGGAGAAGCCGGCGAGCGGGTGTGGCTGGAATACAAGGCCCGCTTCACCGAAGGACGCCTCAGCCGCATCGAGGTCGCGGACGTACACCATCTGCCCCCGACCAAGCGGGGGCGGCTCGGCGACTCGGAGTTCGAGGCTTCGGAGTCGGGGTTGGGCTTCGACGTGATTAGGCTCGGCGAGGAGGCGGAAGTCGAACGTGACGAAGGACCGTAGGCGATCCTACCCCGTTTTGCCAGCTTTCTCTTTCTAGCCCGTCTTCGATCAAGGTCTCCATGGTGGCCCGGTCTAGGGCGAATCGACAATTGGATCAGAGCCACGCGAGGGAAGCGGCCAGGAAGGACTCGAAGTAGATGGCCTTCCTGTCGTAGCGGGTGGCTATGCGCCGGAAGCGCTTGAGCTTGTTGAAGGTCCTCTCTATCAGGTTGCGCTCTTTGTAAAGCTCTTCGTTGTGCCTTCTCTTTGCACTTCGCGGTCAGACTTCGGCGGGATGACCGCGATTGCGCCTATCTCTTTGACCTTTTCGAGGACCCCTTCGGGGTCGTAGCCCTTGTCGGCGATCACATACCCGGTCTCGACGCCCTCGAGTAAACGACCCGCTTGGGTACGGTCGTTGACCTGGCCCGCGGTTATGATCAAGCGCAACGGACGGCCCAGAGCATCGGCCATCATGTGGATCTTGTGCTCAAACCTCCTCTGGAACGCCCCAGAGCCTCGTTTTGGTTCCCCCTTTTCCGGAGGCCGCCTGCTGGTGAGCCCTAACGATGGTCGTGTCGATCATGAGGTACTCGTTATCCGGATCGCTCGTTAGGACCTCGAAGACCTCTTCCCAAACACCAGCCCTCGCCCGGCGGGTGAAGCGCTTGTGGACGCTCTTCCAGTTGCCGTAACGCTCTGGCAGGTGGCACCAGTAGGCACCGCTGCGCAAGACCCACAACACGCCGTTTACGAAGGTGCGGTTATCTCGGGCCGTACGACCCCTATCTCCGGGTTTGCCCGGAAGCAGGTCTTTTATCTCTTGCCATTGAGCTTCCGTGAGTTCGTACCGTGCAGGCATATCTCCACCTCGCTCGTTGGCTCGCCCTTCGGGCGAAGCAGATCTTGCCCTATATGTCGATTCACCCTAGCGCTTTCCAGCTTCGGCTTCCCGAACTTCGCCCCCATGCGTCGTGCACGTTCGAAGGTGTGCGGGTCCTCTTCGATGCCCCTTGCTCCTTCCTCGTAGTGCTCGATCCAGACCACGCGCTCCGAGAGCCCGAAGGCCTTCGCCACGCTCGCCGTATCCTGGAGACGGCATTGGTGACGCTCTGACCAGGGTTATTGGGGAGCTCCGTGAGGACTTCTGGTATCGATCGATGATCTCAGGCCCCTACTCGCGCAGTTCACTCTTCTCGAAGATCCAACGGCGTATCTCGTCCTCCGTGAGGACCCACTTGTCCGGTAGGTGCGAGACTATTTCCGCGGAGAAGGCCCGGTAGGTGTCTCGGGCGGCCGACTCGCCCAAGGCGTCGGCGAGGATGTTCAAGGCCAGCTCATCATTACCTAACTCGTCATCCCTCTGATAGACGGCGGCCCCGGCGGAGAGCCAGAACTGCAACCCATCCACCTCTACATCGGGGTTCTTCTCGGCAAGCATTGCCAACCTGTCAGCGCGAGTGAAGATTTCACCGTTCCGGGTCATGTAGAGCAGCCTGTCCAACTGCCGGCCGTTCACCCACACCGGAGTCCCACCGCCTATCCTTCGGTGGTACGGCTCCACCTCCAGCTCCGGCCGTCCGCTGTAGAGCCCCCTGTAGACCTTGCTGCCCCTAAGCGTGGCTCTCCACTCCCGGCATCTTTCTAAAAGTCGCAAGCTTCCCTTCCTCTATTCGTCCCGGCGCATCCTACCCAGCAACTCTTGCTCTCCCGGCGTGAGGATCCCCATCGCTTCTCCGCGTTCGAGTTCCTCTCGACCAAAGTTATAAGTGTGGAGATCCAGCTCCCGGCGAAGCTCCATCCGAGCCCGCTGCTCGGCCTTCCTCGGACGCAACCGCGTGTGCAGCCGATCCGCGCGGCGCCCCAACTCCCGGGCGCTCTCTCCGAGGCTTCCTGCGAGGGCCGCTAATGACCCCTGCCTCTCTCGCGTTAGCCGTTCCTCGCGCCTCCACTCATCATCGAGCCTTTCCGCGAAGGCTCGATACTCGATCCGGCGGCGGCGTTGGGCTTCCAGATCCTTTCCCCCTAACTCCTGCTGATATCGTTCAGCGGTCCTCCGCCGGCTCTCCAGGATTTCCTCCAACTGTCGGCGGTTAGCGCCAAACGCTCTCGTTCGGCCTTCTTGGGCGATGGCCCAAAGCTCTTCTCCAAGTCCCGGAGGACCCATGCCACGAACCCCGCAGATGCCGTGAGTCCCGCCGCGGCCGCTACGTCGCCAACCCTCTCTATCGTTTTCTTGCTCATGTTCCGACCCCTCCTGTCACTGGCTCCTGAGTCCTGCCCAACTCCCGGGTATCTCCCTTGCCGGGCAGCTCGTAGATGGTCCGGAGAACCTCCGCGGAGACCTCCCGGTAGGCCCGGCCACCGCGCAATCCGCGATCCACGCTGATCGGCTCTCCGATGTGGACCACTAGCCGCTCGCCCCTCAGACCGGCGCCGAAGGCGGGAGCTTCCCCCAGGTGTATGGGCAGGACCGGAGCCCCACTGCGAGCCGCCAGCCAGGCCATCCCTCCCTTCGGCAGCTCCCCGGAAGGAGCGCACTCTCTGCGGCGGGAGCCCTCCGGCGCGATGCCGACGACCGCCCCGTCCGACAGAAGCTCGCGAGCCTCGCGCAACCCGCCAAAGCCGCCCTTTTCGCGATCCACGGGAAAGGCGACGAGCCCAAGCAGACCGCCAAACGGGAAGCGGAACGCTTCCTTCTTGACCATCGCGCGCATCCGTCGGGGTATCGCCAGTATCGCGATCGCCGTGTCCGCGTACCGGGAGTGGTTGGCGGCCACGATCAAGGGTCCGCTTTTCGGCACGTTCTCCAGGCCACGCACCGTAAACCCGTACAGTAGCCTGGCGAAACTCAGGCAGATGGCCCGACAGATCCGATACCACAAAGGCATCAACGCTACTCCTCCGGGGCCGTGCGCGCGTAGCCCTTTCCGCGGGCTACGCCGGCCAGCAGCCCGACCGTCTCGCGCAGGCGTCGTCGGAACGGATCAGCAGGATCTACCCGCAGCAGGTCCTCCGCGTCATCCTCCGCGAACGTGAGAGCGCAGGTCGCGAGCCCCGGGTCCTCGTTGCAGCTCCCGGCCCACCAGAAAAAGACGATGGCCTCCGCCTCCTTCTCGGAGATCTCGAACCCTTCGCGTCCGTGGGCGAGCGTCGCCAGCGCGTAGGCGGCGCCCCAGAGCCCCTCGGTCGTCTTCGGCAACCGCTCCGTGAGCACATCAACTCTGCTCTGCATCACGTCGTCTGCCCTCCCTCCAAGCAACTCAGCAGGATCACGTCCTCTGGCTCGTAGCCCTTCTCCGCCATAACCGCCGGCAGCCAGCCGACATCCCCCTCCCCGGAGCGTTTGGCCCTCTCCATCTCGCTGCGGAGTTCGGCGTAACGTTCGGCGAGCCAGCCGTCCCTCACCTCGCCGTCCGCGATCCGCTCCGCCAGTGCCAAGCACCGCGCCTCCATCCTGGCCTCCTCCTGAGCGGCCAACGCCGCATCCCGGGCTTCGACCGCCCGGCCCGCCAAGTAGCCGCTACCCGAGAGGACCGCCGCCGCGATCCCGGCGACGAGGAGCTTGCGAGCGCGGCAAAGTAGACCGGAACGACGCGCCTCCGGCGGCTCGGCCGAGGGTGGCAAGGGCACGCTCCGCTCCGGTCGTTCAGCGATCAGCGGCCTCAAGCGCCGGTAGAACCAGATCTCCGCCCGTCTCCTCAAGCTCCTCGTCCGCGCACCGCCGGGTTCCACCACCGATTCGCCTCCTCGCTTACCCCGAGCTGTCCATCGTCAGCTCCTCCTCGAAGAGGTCCTCGCCCTCCTGTTCGTTGAGGCGCTCCTCGACCACCTCCCACTGCTCGTAGGAGAGACCGTCTATCACGCCGCCGGCATAGGAGACCTTCCACTCGCCCCCAACCTCCTTGAGCCGCACCAGCTCGGCCCAGGGGGAATCCGTCGCGCCGACGTCGTTGGAGTAGAGGACGCCCTCGACCTGGCCGTCCTCCATCATCTCCTTCGGCTCGAAGCCCTGGAGATAGAGTTCCGAGACGGTTTGGGGATACTCGGTCTGGGCCTGCTGCTCCACGAAGTCGATCTGTTCGGCGACCCTCTCGGCGCCCGGGCTCTTGAAGAACTCCGGCCCCGAGACCGCCTCGCGCACCCCCGCCCGGTACTCCTCCACGTCCGTCCCAGGGTAAGCGTACATCGCCTTCACGTACCGCTCGGCGGCCTGCTCCATCTCCTGGCGCTCCTCGCGCGGGATCTCCTCGCCCCGGTAGGGCGCGAGCTCCACCTCCTCGGGGGAATCCGAGGACTCGATCCACTCCCCGGCGTAACTTACCCGCCAGCCCTCGCCCTCGGGCACCAGCTCCAGCTCCCGCTCGGCGTAGACCAGTTGGCGCAAGGGGTAGATCTCCTGCACCATGTAGACGGTTCCCGTCACCCCCTCGATGCTCTCCTCCTCGGCCCGGAAGCCCCGAACCTTCGTCGTCAGGTACGTCTCCGCCGTCGAGGCGACGCCCCCGTCCTCTACCAGGTCCACAGACTCCTCCACGTCCATCCCGCCGGGCGAGCTCCAGAACGCGGGCGTGACCAGCTCCTCGACGCCCCGCCGGTACTCTTTGGGGTCAGCTCCCTCGTAGCCGTAGGCCGCCAGGGTGAAGCGCTCGACCGTCTTCTCCACCTCAGCGCGGTCCTGCTCGGTGAAGGAGGCCCTCCCGAGCGGGTCGTGGCCGCCCGGCTCGCCCGTAGCGCCCCCGGGACTCGCCCCTTGCTCGCCCCGTTCCTCTCCCTCGGCTCCGCCGGGACCCGCGACCTGCCACGCGACGCCTATGATCACGCAGACGGCGATGAAGCCAGCCACGATGAGCCCGATGTTCGGCGTGCCGTCTTCGTTGCGGAATCGCCTGAGCAACTCCTCCACGCTCAGCCTCCCGCAGTCGTCGCCTTCGGGTGGTCGTCCGCCCCGAGCACCCGGTCCTCCCCGGTCTCCTCGTCATGGTAGAGGACCACCTTGCCGGAACCGCCTCCGAGCGCCCCGTCCACGACGAGCTCGGTGATCCTGTCCTCCACGCGCGAGCGCACCTCGCTCCTCAGCTCGCGAGCCCCGAGGCGGGGATCTCGCCCCGCCCGGGCGATGGAGCGGATGAGGCTCTCGTCCACCGCCACCTCGACGCCCTGGCGCTCTTCGACGCGCGCCAGAGGCTTCTTCACGAGCAACCGCACGATGCCCTCCAGCGCCTCCTCGCCGAGCGGCCGGAAGACGACCTTCTCGTCCATGCGGCCGACGACCTCCGGGGGAAAACCGGCCCGGATCAGGTCGTCCACCGCCCCGTCGGCGCCGGTGTCCCCGGCCAGGATGCGCGCCGCGCCCACGTTGGAAGTCATGACGATGATGGCGTGGGTGAAGTCCACCTCACGCCCCAGCCCGTCGCTCAGGGTGCCTTCATCGAGGAGCTGCAGGAGCAGGGTGTGGATCTGGGGATGGGCCTTCTCTATCTCGTCCAGCAGCACGACGGAGTAGGGCCGCCTCCTCACCTCCTCGGTGAGCTGGCCGCCGGACTCGCTCTCCTTGTGTCCTTTGGGGCTCCCGATCAGGCGCCACTCCGATCCCTCGCGCGAGAACTCGCTCATGTTGAGCCGGATCATGGCCCTCTCGTCCCCGAAGAGCGCCTCGGCGAGCGCCTTCGCCAGCTCCGTCTTGCCGACCCCCGAAGGACCGAGGAACAGGAGGGAAGCCGGCCGCTCCTCGCCCAAAGCGGCCCGCCGACGGATCGTCCTGGCGACGACCTCGACGGCGTGGTCCTGCCCCACTACACGGCGTTTGAGTTCATCCTCCAAGCCCCTGAGCCTCGCCAGCTCGCCGGCGGACGCCTGGGTCTTTATGCCGGTCTGCTCCTCGATAACCGCGGCGAGGTCCTCCTTCGTCACCACCCCGCCGCCCTCGCTCTTCTTGCCGCTCACCGCGTCGTCCACGAGGGAGATCGCCGAGTCGGGGAGGTTTCCCCGCAGGTTGCGCTCCGCCCAACTAGCGGCCACCGAAAGCGCTTCCTCATCGATAGAGACGACCCCGCCGGCCTCCCACTTCGGCCCGAGCTTGTGGAGGACCTCTGTGGTGGCCTCGGCCGAGAGCGACCCGACTTGGACCGGCTGGAAGCGCCGGGCCAGGGCCGGGTCCTTCTCGATCTCCCGGTACTCGTCGGGGGTGGTGGCCCCGATCACGGTCACCTCTCCGCGGGCGAGCGCGGGCTTGAGCATCTGCGCTCCGGGGGATTTCTCGGCTTCGGCGCTGCCGCCCAACCCCATGAGGCGGTGCAGCTCGTCCACGAAGAGGATCACGTCCGGCCTGGAGGCCTCCCGTATAACCCGCTGCATCCGCTCCTCGAACATCCCCCGGTAGATCGTGCCGGAGTCGATGGCCGTGAGGTCGAGCTCCAGGATGCGCTTTCCCTTTAGCTCGGGCGGAGGGTCGCCTTCGAGACCCGCCGCGATCCGGGCCAGGCCCTCCGCGATGGCGGTCTTGCCGACTCCCGCCTCCCCGACCAGGACCGGGTTGTTCTTCTTGGTCCGGCCGAGGACCCGCACGACTTGCTTGACCTCCGCCTCGCGCCCCACCACGGGATCTATCTTGCCCCGCTTCGCCTCCTTCGTGAGGTTCTTCGTGTAATGCGGTAGAGCGGGTCCGCCTCCGCCGAAAGCGGCGTCTCCGTAACCTTCCGCGGCCGGGTCTCCTCCCGCCAGGGCCGCCGCCGGCGCCGCCACGACGAACGTGCCGGCCAGCCGGTCCCCGATCCTCTGGCGCCGCTCCGAGAGCAGCGCCGCCACGAACCCCACGATGTAGCCCGAGATCCCGTCCACCGCGCGCAGGGTGCTCCGGACGAACGCGCCCTGCAACCCGGGAGCCTCGCCGTCCTCGTTCGTCACCCGAAGGCCGACGATCAGCTTCCCGAACGTCCAACCCAGGTAGCCTTCCATCAACGTGAAGTAGCCCAGCGCCGCCAGGAAGACCACCGGCGTGAAGGCGGTGGCGAAAGAACCGTTCAAGACCAACGCATTCGGGGACCCCAAGATCAGGGTCTGCAAGATGGCGGCGAGGATCGTCACTGGGATCCAGTCGAGGATCATCGCGGCGATCCGCCTCGCCATCAGATTGCCGCGCAAAAGTGTCACGAAAAGCTCGACGAATATAGCCCCCAGCACCCCGTCAGCCCCCGCCGATCCCGGTCAAGTCCAACACGAATGTCCACATGCTCCCCGCGGCCTCCGCAGGGTTCGCCACGACGGCAGTCACGACGCCGGCGAGCGCGACGAACCCTATGACGGTGAGAACGAGCCTGTCCCACCTCCCCGTGAACAAGAACCAGAAGGCCACGATGACGAAGATCAGCGTGACGAGCGACAGCACGCCACCCAGCTCTATGCCTCCTGCCATCCCCTGCTCTGGCTGCATTTCCCTTCTCCCCTCCCGTGTCTCTTCTCGCCCTGCTTACGCGGAGGCGCACCCGCGCGCCCTCCTCGCGTCTCTCTCCTTCTCGACGGCTCCGCCGCCCACGGTCCTCAATCCCTTCGCGAACGAACCTCCTCTCAGCCGGTCCAGCTCCGCCATCCGCTCCCGGGTCTCGCCCTTGAGCCGCTCCAGCTCCCCTTTGGTGAACCTGTCACGCGCCGCCGCTATATGAAGATGGGGGTGGTCCGTGTTCCGATGCACCACCGCGTAGAAGGCACAGTCCCTCCCGTCCCTCTCCCGGCTCCAGGGCGAGACCAACTTCTCGAAGTCCCGATCCTCGTAGAGGCTCCCATGCTCGGGGCTGACGACGACGTGGACGTAAGCGGTCCTGTTCTTGGCCCTGGAGAGAGCCTCCCGGACGAACGCTCCCCGATCGCCGAAGCGTGCGGCCACCCGGGCTGAAGGTTCGGGGGCCGGAGCAGGCTCGTGCTCGGGCTTCCTCTCGGGTTCCCTCTCCGGCTCGGGCTTGCGTTCCTGCTCGGGAGCACGGTCTTCGTCCATGTACCTGACCATCGCCCCGGGGCTCTTCCCCTTCTCGCCCGGCCGCGCGTAGTTGACCTTGACGATCATCCCAGGGGCATCCCGCATTGGGAACAGTCCACCTCGCCGGCCGGGTTCTCCCAGTCGCAATAGGGGCACACGGCGGTCGTCCCCCCATTCTCGGACCCCACCAGGCGCAACCGCGGGCGCCCCCTCGCTTGCTTGTTCGGCTCCTCCGACACCTCGCCATCGGAACCCGGATCCCCCACCGCGGCGGGTTCGGTCAGCTCCTCGGTGGTCGGCTCCTTCTCGGCCGGCGCGCGCGGAGGGATGCCGACCCTGTTGGGCTCCAGCCTCCGCATCTCGGGTGTGACGACCCGCTCACGGTACTCGCGCCACGCCGCGCCCACCACCCGCTCCGCGACGCCGGCGCCGAGGACGAACCACTCGTTCTTCGGGAGCTCCTTCACGTGGTCGCCCCTCACCCGCGGCCTGCGCTCCCAGCGCTGCCCGGACCACTCCGCCATCCGCGCCCGCTCGCGGTCGAAGAGGCGAACCGGCAGCGGCGCCTTGCCGCCGGCGGCCTCGCGCACGATGGAGACGTGTCCGCTCTCGTCCTCGCACATCCGCTTGGTCCGCTCGTCCCCGCTCTGCCCCACGATCTTCAGCGGCAAGGAGTCGAGCAGGTCCTGGGCGGCCGGCTCCCCGAGCTCGTCCACGAGCTGGGAGACGTTCTGCACGCACACGAGGAAGCGCACCCGGTTCCCGCGGGCTATCGCCAGGTAATCGGGGAACTTGTGGATCGCGGCGCACTTCTTGGCCTCGTCCACTATGAACTCCGCGCCGGGACCGCCCTTCCCCGGCTCCCCCGCGTCGTACGCACTGGCGTAGAGATGATCCAGAAGCCCCGCCAACAGCGGCCGGGCGTCGGCGTCGGAGTCGGGCGCGAAGCACACGTACACGACGTTGCGCCTACCGAAGTCTATGCCCCCCTCCGAAGACGCACGGAAGAGCCGCGCGACCCGTTCGCGCTCCAGCGCCTGCAGGGCCGCCTTGACCGTCTTGCGGAAGTTCTCCTCCATGCCGGGTTTATCGGCCTGGTAGGCCGCCCTCACCTCCGCGCTCTTCTGCGCCAGCGCCTTGAGCCTGTCCAGGTACTTGACGTGCTCGTATACCCGCACCACGCAGTCCGGCGGGTAGTCGAGCGCCCTGGCGATGGCGCAGAACAGTTCGCGCGCGCCCTGGCCCCAGATCGGCTCGCGGGTGGGCGCGATGATCGAGCTCGCAAAGCGAGCCGTCTCCTCCGGCCCCGAGCAGGGGTTGAGCCCGGCGACCATCTCGCGCGGGTGCTTCTCCAGCGTGCTGAGGAGCCACACCGGCCTCCCCTCCGGCTCCTCCGGACCCCGCCGCGCCGCCGCCAGCGCGACGGTCTCCTCGTAAGCCTCGGCCTTGGCGTCGGCCACCACCGTGGAGGCCCGGCCGCACGCTATGGAGTGGGCGACGGCCCACAGCAGGACGGTCTGCCCCTTGCCGTGGCCGGTGCGCCCGACGAGCAGCACGTGCTCGTAGAGGCCGCGGCTCCTGTAGCCCTCGCCGAGCAAGTGCCAGACCTCGTAGTCGCCCGGGACCTCCCGGAACCTGTAGAATGCCCAGATGGGCTCCCGGATCACGCGGGTGGGTACCAGCGGCGCGTCCGGGTCGAACCGGCCCGAGAGCCGCAGCCTCTCCCGGCGCCGGCCGTAGAGTGCGGCGCCCACGACCGGCACGAAAAAGAACGCGGAGCCGAACACCCAAAACCAGCTCATCGCGAACAAAGTAGCGCCCGTCAGCCCCACCGCGAGCGGCCTGGCCCGCACGAGGTCCCTGATCCCCTCCCTGGTGATCCTGCTCCGTACCCGGTGCCACGCGGCCTCCGGCCCGCCCAGCTCCTTCTCGTTGCGCTTCCACCACGCGAAGGCCACCGCCCCGGCCGCGGCCATACCAGCGCCCGGGTTCCTCAGCAGCGCGAGCACCTCGGGGAGCGGGGACGCGGAGAGGGCCGCCCACGCCGAGCTCGCGCCCTCCACGACGAGCCTCGCCGCGACGAGCAGCACGACCCCGATCAGCAAAAGCTTTAAGGCGAACGACTTC
>JBFLXF010000017.1:0-13154 GCA_040757515.1 Actinomycetota bacterium | reverse complement strand
TGGCGGCCCGAAGCTCGCCGCTGGCGTTGTTCAGGTAAGCCTGCGCCTCGGCCACAAGACGCGCCGCCTCGGCGCGTCGGTCGGCCGCCCGCTGCACCGTCGCCGCACGGTCATCGCGTCTGGCCTCGAGATCCTCCTGCCTCTGCACCAGCTCGTCCCTTATCTCGCGGACGCGGACGAACTCTGCCCGCTGCTCGGCCAGCAAGCGGACCCACAGCTCCAGCCTCCTCGCGAACTCCGAGAAGTCCTCCGAGCCCATCAGGACGTCCAGGAACCCGACGTTCCCGCTCTTGTAGACCTGAGCCGCGCGCTCCTCGAGCTCCGCCCGCGCCGCGACGAGGTCCTTCTCCGCCTCGATGAGTTCCTCGTTGGTGGCGGCAATCTCGCCGTTGAGCTCCTCGAGCCGCGCCACCGCCTCGTCGTACTCGGCGTAGGCGGCGTCCACCTGGCTCTGGATCTGCGCGAGACGAGCCTGGGCCTCCCCCACCTCGGCCTGCTTCGCCCCGACCGCCGACGGTTCGGCGCCCGCCGGTAGGCCCGCAACCAGCGGCACAACCGCGATGAGACCCACCAGGATTACAGCTCTGACCCTCCGAGGCATGCGGGAGCCCCCCTCCCTTCGTTCGTGTCTTCTTCGAAGGGACCGGCATGCATGGTCCCCCCTCCACGATTCGCCAGTGTAGGGAACCCCCCTCCCCCATTCAAGCAACATTGAGCGAACGCCGTAACGCCGGACGGGCGAAAAACCCTTCACCAAGCCACTTCTGAGTTTCTATTGCGAAATTAGATCTTAATAATGTTTAACAATAGCAACGGTATTGCAACGTTCGGGGTGGTCGGGCGCTGCCTGGGGGCGCCCATCGGCTGGTGGCCCGGCGCGTCCTAGGCCTGCATTCCGCCTTCGATGTTCAGGACTTCCTCGTAGCTGCGTCTCGCCAGGGTACACGCCGCTGCGGGGCCCATGCTCCTGCTAGGCAGATAGGAGGACCCGCCCGGGGCGGGTCCTCCTAGTAAGCTGGGTGCTAGGTCCTAGCTACCTCGCCACCTTGAAGGTCCGCGGCGCGCTCGCGCCGCCGAGGTGGTCGGCGTCGCCGGCGAAGCTGGCGACCACCGAGTAGGTACCCGGCGCCGGCGGCTTGTAGCCGAAGGCGTAGCGCGAGCCCCTGAGGGTCGCGTTCTTGGCGGCGACCACCTTCGCGCCGCGCTTTATGGTCAGCTTGACCTTGCCCGCGTGGGCCGGCGAGACGGCCCCGGAGATCCGCTGCGCGCCGCCGAGCTTGAAGAGCGGCTTCGCCACGTTCGCCGAGACGAGCGCCTTGACCTTGACCGGCGCGATGGCCTGCGTGGCCGCCAGGCCGGCCCCGGGCGCGCCGGCGAAGCGCACGCGGTACTCGGTGTTCTTCTGCGGGGCGACGTTCGGTAGGCTGAAGGCGCCGTTGGCGTCGGTCGTGAGCCGGCCGTTCGGAAGCGCCGTGAAGGCGGCAGCACCGGCGGGCCTCTGCTCTATGACGACGGGCCTGTTGGCAAGCGGGCCACCGGCGCCCGAGAGCTTGCCGGAGAGCGTCGTCTTGCCGCCGAAGTTGACGATCGCCGGGGAGGCCGCCAGGCTGGCGGTGGTGTTCGCCGCGGCGACCTCGAGCGGCAGGATCGGGTGCCCGCCGGCCCGCGGGTCGTCGGTGGCGCCTATGGGGGTGGGGTTGAGGGCCGCGGCGGCGGGCGGCTGCGGGTAGACCCGCATCATGCCCCACATCCCGGCGGAGAGGTGGTGGCGGTACATGCCGTCGGCGTAGCGGTAGTCGCCCGCGAAGCCGTTACCTGCGCCGGAGAGGTGGACGTTGAGCGCCCGCCCGACGCTGAAGCCGCCCTGGGCGGAGATCAGGTTCGAGTTCGGGTCCTCCGGCTGCGCCTTCCAGGCGTGGCCCGCCAGGCCGAAGGAGTGCTGGCGGGTCTTGTCGGCGCCCTGCAGGACCCGCATCCTCACCCTGTCGCCGGCGTAGGCCCGGAAGATCGGGGTGTCCGGGTCGCCGTAGTCTTTCGAGCTGAACACCCGCGCCAGCGCCTGGCCGTCTATGGGGTTCGCCTCTGTGGCCATCTCCGGCTCCATCCCAAGGCGGTGGCGGAAGGGCGCGTTGGAGTAGCCCATGGCCTTCTCGCCCTGGTCTATGTAGTCGGCGGCGGTGCCGGTAGGCTCGGGCGACGCGCCGGGCTCCGGCGCCGGGTCGACCGGGTCCTCGATGATCGCCCCGGTCTTGTCCCGGAGGTTCAGGCCGTCCTGGAAGAAGGTCGTGAACTCGCGGAAGTCGTTGTTCGCGCCCGGCACCCTCACGTCGGCCGAGACGCCGCTGTTTACCTGGCCGCCGGTCACGGGATCGTTGTAGGTGGCGCCCCTGGGCTCTATGTTGAGCCCGGCGAAGAGGCCGTGGTGGCGGTGGCCCCGGACGTCGCCGAAGTCGGTGAGGTTGGTGGCGCCGAGCTCGCCCTTGCCGGGATCGTCGGCGTACCAGCGGTAGAGGCGGTTGTCGCCGGGGGCGACGGTCTGGTCGCGGTTGTAGCCGACGGCGGTGCCGTCGGAGCCGCGCACGTCGTACCTGACGAGCTGCGGGTTGAGCGAGACGCGCAGGCCCGCGCGGGTGCCGGTCACGGGCTCCAGGGGCGGCTGCGCGTCGCCGTCGGCCGCGCCCTTGTGGTCCAGGAACCTCGGGGTCAGCTTGTTGAAGAGGCGGACCTCGAGGCAGTCGCCTTCGTTCGCCCTCAAGACCAGCGGCTCGGGCTCCTTCTCGCCGGAGCGGATCGCGGCCTCGTCCTCGGCGAGCGCGTAGATCAGGCCGTAGGGGTCGTTGTCGCCGTACCTGTTGTACTGGATCTTGGCCTCCATGGCGACGACGTTGAACTTCTTTACCGGCGCCCCGGTCGGGCAGGGGTTGCCGGGCAGGTTCGCCTCCGGGGGCGCGCCACCGGAGCCGCTGGCCGGCGCGCCCTCGTTCTGCGGGACCGTCGTGGTGGGCGCGTTGGGGACCGTTGCCCCGTTCGGGGAGGCGTTGTCCGGGAGGGGCAGGAGGGAGGGGACCGTCTTGCCGCGGGCCCTAAGGATGCCCCACATGCCCATGTAGAGGTCGTCCACGCTGGTCGAGGAGTAGAGGTAGTCCCCGGCGCAATCATCGTCGCCGGCCCCACACTGCAGCTTCGGCACCTTGAAGTTGAACGCCTCGGAGATGCCTATCGGCTGGGTGCTGGTGAGCGGCGAGTCGGGGTCGTCGGGCTCCTGGCGCCAGCGCGTGCCGTTGAGCGAGAAGACGTGCTGGTGCTCCTGGGAGCCCTGCAAGAGACGGACCTGGACCGGGTCCTCGGAGTAGGCCTCCAGCACCGGGGTCGCCGGGTCGCCGTGCACCGTGGAGGAGAAGACGTGGGCCGGGTCGGTGGGCCGGCCGTTCTTCTCCTGCCGCAGCTTGAACGGCGCGTTGCGGTAGTTGACGCCCACTATGCCGGGGTCCTCGTCGGGGAAGGCCTGCGGGGCCGCCGGCGGGACGAACGTGTCCTCGCGCAGCCGGGGGTCGCCGCCCGCCCTGGTCAGGGAGACGTAGTCCTGGAACGCCAGGCCGAACTCGCGGAAGTCGTCGCCGGGGCCGATGACGTCCATCGCGGAGCCGACCGCGTTGCCCTCGCAGGAGGCGCCGCAGTTCGGGGCGCCGGGCACGTTGCCGCTGCCGGGCTGGTAGAACTTGCCCGTCTTGGGGTTGCGGAAGTTGGTCCCCTTGGGCTCGACGATCAGGCCGCCGAACTGCCCGCGGTTCTGGTCCACGGCGGCGAAGTGGTGGTCGTGGGTGAAGACGGTCTTGAGCTCCTTGTCCGCGTACCAGCGCTCGCGGATGGTCTGCCCGACCTCCTGTCCCGCCCACTCGGGGTTCCAGTCGGATCTCATCGGTATGCGACATCCGTCGGTCTCGCTGCAGGGCTTCGTGCTGGCGAGCACCTCCCGGTTGAAGTTCATCTGCTCCTCGGTGAAGGCGGCCTGCTGGTAGTTCCAGCCGTTGGAGGAGCCGTCGGAGCCGAGCACGTCGAACTTGACCAGGTGGATGTGCTGGCCGGCCATGTTCGTCTGCTGCAGCTTGACGAAGGCGTCGCCGCCGAACCAGTTGGGCGTCCGGTTGGTCAGGTTGAAGTTGATGCAGTCGCCGGCGTTCACCCTTACGAACAGCGGCTCGGGCTGGTGCTTGTAGGTGCCGTCGGGGTTGCGGGCCAGGTACCTGTCCACGTCCTTGTCGAGGACGAGGATGCGCCCCTGGGTGTCGCGCCAGCCGGCCTCGTTGTAGACGATCTCGCGCTGGATGAGGGAGACGTTGTAGGTGACCTCCCTGGCCCCCGTCGGGCAGGGGTCGGTGAGCGGCGCGCCGGGCTTCGGCGCGATCTGGTCGCCGTTGGCGTCCTTGCCGTAGTTGAGCTCCTGCACGCCCCTCTCCACGGCGAGCTTGGCGGCGGGGATGGCCTCGCCTGCGACGATGCGCTCCGCCGGGCGCTTATCGTCGGGATCGGGGGTGTCGGTGTTGGGCTCCATGATGGAGTCCGGCGCCTGGGGGGCGCGCCAGCCGTACTCCCCGGGGATGAAGCGCGGGAAGCCTGGGTTCTCGGGGGTGGCCCGGGGCGGAGCCTGTGCCGCCCGGTCCTTCAGGGGCTCCAGGTTGCGCACGTTCACGCCGTCCGGGGTCTTGTTGGTGCCGTCCTCGCGCACGTCGTAGACGCGCAAGAGGCCCCAGAAGCCGTCGGCGAAGTGCGGGTAGAGGTGGCAGTGGAAGATCTGGTCGCCGACGGTGCCGGGGGTGCTGCCGGCCCCGCCGATCAGGTCCGCGTTGAACCCCTCGCCCGGCCCGAAGGTCTGCGAGTCTATGGTGTTGGAGCCCGGGTCGTTGAGCTCGGCCTTCCACTGGTTGGCGTGCAGGTGGAAGACGTGCTCCTCGGAGCCCACGTTGGCGAACCGGATCTTGGTCGGGTCGTTGGGGTAGGCGCGGGAGACGTTCTGGACGTAGCAGGAGCCTTCCAGCCCGCAGTCCTCGCGGCTGACCCTCTCGCCGGTCTGAGGGTCGGTCTCCGGCAGCCAGGGGCCGGGGCCGCTGGCGAGCTTTACGAGGGCCGGGTCACCGTAGACCCACGAGGAGAGCGAGGTCTCCTCACCAATGCAGTCCGGGCACAGCTTCTCCTCGCGGTTGCGCTGGGGCTCGGTGCCGTAGTTGAACGCGAACGCGGCGCCCTCGATGCCGGCGGGGTAGTCCTGGGCGAGCTGCACGCTCTCGCGGAAGGACTTGCCGCCCGGAGGGTTGATGTCGGCGTCGATGTACGGGTCGCCGCTCTCTTTGGTGATCCTGTCGTGGTCCTTGACCCCGGCGTAGACGGGCTGGCCCGTCTCAGGGTCGGTCCAGGTCGAGCCGGCCGGCTCGACGGCCAGGGCGCCGAACAGCCCGTGGGCGATGCTGCCGGCGTCCTCCTGCTCGCCGGCGGTGGCGCCCTGGTCGCGGAACATGTAGACGCCCTCCTCCTGCGGCGCCTTCCAGAAGTAGGTGATCCTGTTCTGCCCCGGGGTGTTGGGTATGGTCGTGTCCTCGTTGAAGCCGACCGCGGAGCCGTCGGAGGTCTGGGCGTCGTAGGCGGCGCCGCGGATCTGCATGCCCACACGCGGGTTGACCAGACGGCCGCCCCACTGCCGGTCGTTGAGCTCGTTGGTCAGCGTGACCTTGACGCACTCGCCGACGTTCGCCCGGATCACGAGCGGGCGCGGCCTGAGGCGCCGGTTCTGCGCGGGATCGTCCTGCGGGTTGACAGAGAGCGGCTTGCTCCAGTTCTTAATGGCCACTTTGTCGCCCTGCAACACGAAGACCTGGCCGCTCTGGTTGGCGTCGCCCCAGCGGTTGAAGGGGATGACCATGTTCACGGCTGCCACGTCGTAGGAGCGGTCATACGAGGCGGCGTTGCACGCGGCGGGTACCGTCTGCGCCTCTGCCGAAGAGGAGAAGGCCCCTCCGAAGATCGCCGGGCCGGCCAGGATCGCGACGCCCACCGCCGTCCCCGCCACGGCGGTCAGGGCTCGCGGGCGCCAAAGGCCGAGAGCGCGGGGTTCCTCCCACGGGGCTCCGCGCAGGGCTGCAACGGCGAGTAGGACCAGGAGGGTGGCACCGGCGGTCTGGCCCGCATAAGCCAGTGGAGAGGCGAAACCTTCGTGCTGCGCCGTCCCTCTGCCGGTTGCGGCCGCGTAGAGGACCGCCACACTCAGCGCCCAGGCGAGCCCCGAGGAAAGACGCCCGGCCTCGCTTCCGTAGAGAGAGGCGACGATACGCCGTGAGAGCGGGGTAGAGATCAAGAGCGCGAGCACGGACAGAGGCACCGAGAGCGCGGTGTCCCGCAACCAGGGGAGAACGGTACCGAGGTCGTGCGTCTCGTGCATACGCGGCAGCAGGTCCGCGGCGAGGCCGGCGCCCAACGCCTGGAGGGAGCCGAGCGCGAGGTACAGCCGGGCCCTGGCGAGTTCCCCGGCGAGCACGACGAGCGCGACGGCCAGCCCGAGCTCGGCAACGGCGGCCGTCAGGTCGAGGACACCGAGCGTCTCGGGGCGCCAGGCGTGCGGGCCCAAAACCGGTACCTCCGCCGCGCGCGTCGCGACGTAAAGTGCGACGAGCGCCAGGTTACCGCCGGCGCCGAGCAGGAACGTGCGTCGCGCCGGCCGGCGCAGCAGGGCCAGCCCGTAAAGCACCTGGGCGAAGGCCACCAGCAAGGCGAACAGCCCGTATACCCACCGGGATTCGAGATGCTCGGGTGAGACCCAAAGGTGGATCAGGGCGACGCCCACGGAGAGTGCCGCCGTAGGGTAGAGGACCAAGCTCGAGACGGTGGTCCTGGTGTCGTTGGCTACCGCGCAACCGCGAGAGATAATCGATGTCGTCACTTTAACGTTCCTTCCGGGAAAAGTCATCGTTGGTCGTTCGCCACACCCGCGGCTCCGTGCCGCGGGCGGCGAGGGTAGGCCCATGGCGGACGATGTAACGGGGATAGCAGGTGGAGGCAGGGCGCCTGCCACCGGTGGTGGGCTGTACGCGCCCGCTACTACGCGGGTGGGGGCCTGCGAAGGAGTTCTTGAGGTAGGATCCCGTCTTTCGGTGCGAACCCGACGAAGACGGGGTTAGGGCTTGCTTTTGCGTTCTCGCTTCGCAGCTGCGAGGCGGCGCGGGAACCCAGGAGGGCGCACGTCTTGTCGACGCTGTCCTTTTCGACGACGCCCCTCTGGGCTTTCGGTCCGGCTGAGCAGCTCTGCTCTTCGTTCTCGCCGGTGCCCTGCGCGAGATGATCGTGTGAGTCGACGGCCGAATAGCCGAAACCACCGATCGGCACCACAGGGCCGTCTTCGGCGGTGTGGATCGTCCCAACCGCGGTTACGGTCAGGACCAGGAACAGGATGAGGAGCCGCGAAAACGTGGCAGAAGGCTTTGCCAAGAACCCGCTACGGACGGCGGGCGGACACGCGACGACCGCAGGACCTTCGGGAAGAGTCCCTGCTAAGGAAACATCTGTGCCTGTCCGTCGTATCTGCACACCTCCCAGCCGACCTCTCGTGCCTTCTCACGCCAATATGCAATTCTCAGAGGGTCTTGCGCATCGCCCGTGCAAGCGATTTTTTCCTAGCCTAATCGGGCTAGTCGCTGCGCTAACCTGCGTCGCGTTGCGGGCGATGCGCCGGTCGGGGAAGAACCGGCTCGGGTCGGTCAAGGACCGCTCGCAGCCGGGGTGATACGACACGGCGAAACTCCTCCCACCGCCCAAGGCTCGTCCACCCCGCCTACGCGCTACCATGCAAGCCGGGTCGCCAAGAACGTGGAGCCGGTGAGCGCGGAGCTGGCAACCGGCTCTATCGTGCGGGGCGGCTGCATCGTCGCAGACTCTCGCCGCGTGGACGGTCCTCCGGGCCAACGGTCCCGGGCAGGTTAGGGTCGGCGAGAGTCCGGAGAAACCGGTGGGATCCTTCGACGTATACTTTGCCGAGAAACGCGAGAGCTACCCGCAATCACCGGTGAACGGCAGGCGCGTGTCCAGGAAGCGGTTCATACGGACCGGGGTCGTCCTCGGGGTCGGCACGGTCGGCATACCCCTGCTCGCGGGCTGTGGTGACGGCCGCTCGAGCCGGTCCCCCGAAGCCCCGGCGAGCCCTTACTCCCCGGACCGGGAGGTCGCGCCGGGTGAGGCCATAGCCTCCGAGGAGGAAGTCGAGCCCGACTCCGCCGTACTCTATGCCAACACGGAGACCGGCCAGCCCGAGGTGCTGGTGCGTCTCCCGGACGGGGAGTTCGTGGCCTACTCGGCGGTGTGTACGCACCAGGGCTGCACGGTGGCCTACCGGCGCCAGATGCAGAAGCTCGCCTGCCCGTGCCACGGCGGGGTCTTCGATCCGGCCGAGGGAGCAGCCGTGGTTTCGGGCCCGCCCAGGAGACCGCTACCCGAGGTGGAGATAGAGCTTAGAGACGGCAAGGTCTTCAGGGCATGAGATCTTCCTCGCCCCGACCGGCAGAGAAGGGGCGGCACGCGGCGGTTCTAGGTTGTCGCTACGTTGTGCAACTCCTCCCCCACCCGGACCCTCTCGATTACCGCCTCTTTGGCCACGTCGACTATCACGAGCTCGCCGGGTTCGTAGAGCGAGACGAAGGCGAGGCTCCTGTCCCGGGAGAAGGCGACGCCGTGGGGCGTCGGGCCGACGGCGATCCGTCCGGCCGTCCTGTTCTTCGCCAGGTCGAGGATGGAGACGTAGTCGGTACCGATGTTCGTCACCCAGACCTCGTCGTCCGTCAGGAAGGCGGCGTCTTCCGTCAGAAACGGGACGAATTCCCGGGTGGCCCCGGTGTCGAAGCGGGCGGTCTGCGCAAAAGTCGCCGCGTCCAGGAGGTAGACGGAGGCGCTGCCCAAGTTGGCGATGGCGATCTTCGTCCCGTCGGGAGAGACGTCCCAGCCGTGGGGGTCTAAGCCGAGGCCGAACTCCCTGGTTACCCGCGAGTCGGGACCCCTGTTGGACAACAGGGTGACCGATCCTTCGCCCCCCAGGTTGGTGGTGAAGACGGTGGATCCGTCCCCGGTCACGCCGACGTACTCCGGGAAGTCGCCGACCCGTATCTTGGCCTCGTGTGAGAACGTGCCCGCCTCGATTACGGACAGCGTATCTTCTTGGGCGTTGGTGGCGAATAGATACCTGCCGTCCGGACCGAACGCCACCCCGTGGGTCCCTCTGCCGGTTGCGATGGTCCTCTCCAGGGACAGGCTTTCGACGCTCACGATGCTGACCGTGCCATCCCCGAAGTTTCCGGTGGCGATGTAACTTCCGTCGGGCGACAGCGCGATATCGTGGGGCTCGCGGCCCACTCTTATGCGCTCGACCACCTCCCCGGTCCTGGTCAGAACTATTACCTCGTCTGCTACAGCGTCTTCGACGAAGACCAGCTCCGCCCGTTCTCCGGGAACCGCCGGGCCGACGGGACCGGTCCGGCGAGCGCCGGTGGTCTCTTCGAGAAAGGCTGCGGTGGTCTCCGGGTCCGGAGAGGTGGCCACCTTTCCCGATCCGTCGCAGGCGCCACCTAACAGGGAGAGCAGTCCGACGACGAACAGCACCGGGACGCAGCGCCCCAGCCCTTTGGCCCGAAGCCCGCTACGGCGCTTCGAGGCGGCGGCCGGACCATCTTCCAGTGGCACCAGGTACACTCCCTATGCACCGTTTCGGGGACTCGCGCAGGAGACTCTTAGTGTCGCCCAGAGGCGATCCCAACGATGGGACCCTCCCTAAACTCCTTCGAGCCGGTAGCCGGCGTTCTCCCAGGCGATCATGCCGCCCTTCAGATCCCAGACGTCCTCGTAGCCGAGCTTCACCAGGGTCCTGGCGGCCTGCTCGCTCATGCTGCCGCTGCGGCAGTAGAGCACGATCCTGTCGTCCTTGCCCGGAAGCCTGGCGAGGTTTTGCTCCTGCCCGATCTCGTCGTACGGGATGGAGAGGTCGGTGCCGGGGACGTCGCCCTCGAAGGGCACGTGGACGTTGACGAGCGGGAAGCCGCCCTCTTCGAGCATCGCGCGCAATTCTTCGGGCGAGACGCGGGTGAACGACCCGCCCGGCACGGAGACCCGCTCTCCGGGGCTCTTCTCGGCGCCGGTCGAGGAGGTTGGCCCGGAGCCCTCCGCGGCGTCGAGCTTCTCCCCTCCGCCGGAGCCGGCCTGGCTCCCGCCCTGTACCGAACAGCCGGCAAGGATCAGGGCCACCAGCAGCAAGGCGAGCGCGAGAAGGTGCTTCACGGTTTCCCTCCGGCTTCGTTCTGGACCGCCGGTGCCGCCACCGCGCAGGCCCTCGTGGCCGCGAGCCTGGCGCGCAGCGCGTAGGCGAGCAGCCCGATAGAGAGGAAGCCGAGCAGCGGCTGGACGGGGGCGAAGTAGGTGAAGGCCCCGCTGGTCCCGAGCGCCAGGACCACGAGCTTGTTGCAGACCGGGCAGCCCACGGCGAACACCGAGAGCAGGCCGCCGCCCAGGACCTTCTTCTCCTGGGAGATGCCGGAGCCTCTGGTACCGGGGGCGGGCGCGTAGGTGGCGGCCACGAGCCCCGCCAACAGAGCGGCTGCCACCCAGAACGGGTAGTCCCACCACACCACGGGGGTCATGCGCACGAAGAGCGGCGTGTCGATGATGTCCGTGGGTACCCCGGAGAGCACGAGCCAGAGGACCGCGGCCGCCGCGGCGATGGCGTACCGCCGCATTCCCCACCCGCGCATGACCGACAGCGTCTCCATCCGCGTCAGTATATAGCAGGGCGTTCTCGATCCGGTGGGCAAGACGCTGTCCGGAGCGCGAGGCTCCACGCGTCCATCCGGTAGCATCGAACGGTTTAATCTCTGTTAAACTCATCTGCCGTCCATGCAGAGAGACGACACACCGGCCCCCTCGAAGGGACGGAGCCTTATCCTGGACCGCCGGGATTGGGTGTACGTGCTGGGCCTGCTCGTGCCCCTCATCGCCTACAACCTGGCCCTCAAGGCCGCCCGGATCTCCTCGCTGCCCGACGAACACGGGCTCGTCGGCTCCCTCGTGCTGATCCGTTCGGACCTCCTCTTCGGCCTGGGTTACGCGCTCTTTTGGATAGGTCTCTTCGCGGTCGCGAGGAGAGGTCTCTCGCGTCTGACCGTCCTGGTGCTCTTTCACGCCGCGGCGATACTGGTCGCCCTGGTCACGACCGCGTACCACCGGTTCTTCGTGGTGACCGGCACGACGCTCGACGCCGCCACCATCCTCTTCTTCGTCTCCTCGCCCGGGGAGGTCGGGTCCGTCGCCCTCAGCGAGCTCACGTTGCCTCTGGTCGTCACGCTGATCGTCTCCCTCGCCTACGCGATCGTCGGTCCCCTGATCCTGGTGCGCATGGTGTTCCGCAGGCGAGGCTCGACCGCCGGCGGGGCGGCGGGGAGATCCTGGCCCGCCTTCGCCGGCATGGCCCTCCTGGCCTACGCGCTGTTCTCGCTCTCCCTCCTGCCCGGTGGGGGCCCGGCCGGTGCCAGCGAGACCTTCGCCCGGGACGCCTTCGTCAACGTGGCGGTCTCTGAGGTCGAAGGATCCGGAGACGGGACGTCGCTCCCCCGCGTGGACGCGGAGAAGGTGCGTGAGGGTCTGCCCACGGAGACCCGACTCGAACGGACGGCGCGGACCGAGAAGCGCAACGTCGTCGTGATCCACCTGGAAAGCACCCGTGCGCGCTCCGTTACCCCCTACAACGAGGAGATCGAGACCACGCCTTTCCTGGACGAGCTCTCGAAGAAGAGTCTGTTCGCCGAGCGGGCCTACGCCGTCGTCCCGCACACCACCAACGCGCTCGTCGCGGCGCTCTGCGGCATAGAGCCCCCCGACCGCAGCGGGACGTCTGCCGTGGGAGACGGCATCCCCGCCCGGTGCCTCCCCGAGCTGCTGGACCAGCAGGGCTACAACTCCGTCTACTTCACTTCGTCGGTCCAAACCTTCGAGCGGCGCCCGGAGGTCGTGGAGAACATGGGCTACGAGGAGTTCTATCCGGTGGAGACGATGGACACGGAGGGCTTCCAGAAGGCCAACTACTTCGGCTACGAGGACGACGTGATGCTGGAGCCCAGCAGGAAGTGGCTCGAGAAGAACGGCGACGAGCCGTTCATAGCCACCTACGAGACGATAACGCCCCACCACCAGTACCTCGCCCCGGACAAACGGTACGGGCGCAAGGACTTCGCCGAGGACGACACCCTCAACCGCTACCAGAACACGGTGCGCTACGTGGACTTCTTCGTGAAGAACCTCATCGAGCAGTACAAGGAGCTCGGCCTCTACGAGGATACCGTCTTCGTGATCTACGGCGACCACGGCGAGGCCTTCGGCGAGCACGGCCGCTACCAGCACGACAACGTGATCTGGGAGGAGGGCCTGCGCGTCCCGCTGATGATCGTCGACCCCTCGCGTCCGGCGGAGCGCATCGAGAGGCCCGTCAGCCAGCTCGACGTCCTCCCCACCGTGGCGGACCTGCTCGGCTACGGGATCGCCGGCGGCGAGTACCCGGGCTACTCCGTGCTCGACCTGCCCGAGGAGCGCACCCTCATGTTCGCTTGCTGGTACGAGAACAAGTGCCTGGCGAGCCTGGAGGGCGACGAGAAGTACGTCTACCACTTCGGCAACCAGCCCGAGGAGTTCTACGACCTGTCGGAGGACCCGCTGGAGAAGGACAACCTCGCCGACGAGGTACCGCCGGAGGAGCTCGCGCAACGCCGCGACGAGCTGCTCGAGTGGCGCGCCAGGGCGGACGCCGCCTACGGCGAGTAGCGGTCTCCGGCCGTCTCGGTGGCCGTTCTTCCCTGAAGGTCGCCCGGCAGAGGCGGTCGCCGGGCCGTACCGTGCCTTCCCGAACGACGTCCCGTATAATCCGGTTCTTCGAGAGCACTACGCCCGGGAGGAGGTCGCGCGCCTGGGGCTCGGGATACCAACCAGACGAAGACGAGCCGGCGAGGAGGAGCCGGCTAAAGGCGGGGTCGCGCCCGGTGCGCCGGGACGGAGGTTCGCCGGTACGCTACTCGTTATCTGTGCCGCGGTGTCGGTCCTGGTGGCGGCCGATTACTGGACGAACGCCGGCAAGGTCTACCGCGGCG
>JBFLXF010000016.1:0-13421 GCA_040757515.1 Actinomycetota bacterium | reverse complement strand
CATCCGTGTTGCGGCGGACCTCATCTGGCGGCCCGTCCGCCAGGACCTCCCCGAAGTTCAGCACGATGATTCGCTTCGCGAGCGCCGTGACCACATCCATGTCGTGTTCGACGATGAGCAGGGTGAGATCTTCGGGCAGGCTTTTGAGCATCTCCACCATCTCCCCTGTCTCCTTGATGGACATGCCGGCCGTCGGCTCGTCGAGCAGGAGTACCTTGGGGTCCGTCGCCAGCGCGATGCCTATCTCGAGCTGCCGTTGTTCTCCGTAGGAGAGGTTCTTCGCCACGGATTGCGAGCGAGCAGAGAGATGAATCCGCTCAAGCACGCTTTCGGTCTCCTCCCGCAGCCGCGGATAGCGCTCGACGGACCGGAACATCCCGAAACGGATACCCAGACGGCGCTGCACGGCCAGCCTGACGTTCTCGTAGACGGTGCTCTCCAGGAAGAGGGAGTTTTTCTGAAAGGTTCGTCCGAGCCCCCTCTCGCTCATCCCTTCGGGCGGGAGGCGGGTCACGTCCTCGCCGCCGAGCCGGATGGTCCCGCTGTCGGGTATCAGCTCGCCGCTGATCAGGTTGAAGAGCGTCGTCTTGCCGGCGCCGTTCGGACCCACGAGAGCGACCCTCTCTCCCTCTTCGAGTGAGAAGCTGACGTCGTTGGTCGCGATCAGCGCACCGAAGTTCTTGGTAACGCCTTCGAGCTCCAGCATGCTCACCGCCGAATCCTCTCCCACAAGTTGCGTACGATGCCTGCCACCCCGTTGCGGGCGAAGAAGACGAACAGGATGAACACGATGCCCGCTATCATCGTGGAGCGCTCGGTGTAGGGGTTCAGAGCATTCTCCAGCAGCCAGACGAGCGCGGCCCCGAGCATCGGACCGATCAGGGTGCCCGCTCCCCCGACTATCACCATGATCAGGGCCTCCGCCGAGTGCGACCAGTGGAGGTCCACCGGAGCGACGATGCCGCTGTGGTGCGCCCAGAGGGCGCCGGAGACGCCGGCGACCGCCCCGGCCAGCACGAACGCCGTCAGCTTGTAGCCCCGGGTGCCGTACCCGATAGCTCGCACCCTCTGCTCGTTCGAGCCGATACCCACCAGCACCCTCCCGAACGGAGAACGGACGATGGCGCGAAGCAGAAAGTAGGAGGCCACGGCGAGGATGAGCACGAGGTAGTAGAAGCTCGCGCGGTCGAACTCGATCAGGCCGAACAGCTCCGGGTAGGGGATGCCCGTAAATCCGTTCGTGCCGCCGGTCACGGACTCCCACTTCTGGGCGACGACGTAGACCATCTGCGCGAGCGCCAGCGTGAGCATCAGGAAGTAGATGCCGGTGCTGCGCAGGGATAGCGCGCCGATGACGACCGCGAGCATCAGCGAGAGCACCAGACCCGCCACCAGCGTCAGAACGATGTTGGGAGCGAGGTGGACGGCGACGAGACCCGCCGCGTAGGCCCCTACGCCGAAGAACGCCGCGTGGCCCAAAGAGACGAGCTTCGGGAAGCCCATCAGAAAACCTAGGCTGAGGGCGAATATCGAGAGAATGAGTATCTCGGTGAGCGCGCTCACGAGGTAGGTCGAACCGGTAAGCGGCACGAGCGCGAGGCCGACCGCACCGGCCAGGACCGCCGCGGTTCCGGCGTGCGCCGCAGCGAGACTCTTCGTCTTCTGTCCGGCCTGTGTCTGCGCAGCCACGATCTAGGCGTACTTTCTCTGGAACAGGCCCTGGGGCCTCACGAGCAGGACGGCGGCCATCACGATGTAGATGACAAGCGCGGCCAGGTCGGGGAAGTAGGCCTGACCGAGTATCTGGGTGATGCCGATGAGCAGACTCGCCCAGAACGCGCCCGTCAGGCTACCGAGGCCTCCTATCACCACCACGATCAGGGTGAGGATCAGAATCTCGAAGTCCAGACCGGCGTAGACGCCGAGTATCGGCGCGCTCATAAACCCGGCGAAGGCCGCGAGCGCCAGGCCGAAGACGAAGACGCCGCCGAAGATGGCGGTTATGTTGAAACCGAGCGCCGAGACCATCTCCCGGTTCGAGACGCCCGCGCGGATTATCGCTCCCACGCGCGTTTTCTCGAGCAACACGTAGAGCGCGGCGCCCAACAGCAGCCCGACAGCGATGACCGCCAGCCGGTAGGCGGGTATGGAGACACCCAGTAAGCTCGCGTTGCCCGAGAGCGCAGCCGGAACGCCTAGCGACTGTATGGTACTGCCGAAGATCCACTCGGAGGCATCCTCGATGACGAGCGCCAGCCCGAAGGTCAGCAGGATCTGGTCCAGATGGTCCCGGTTGTAGAGGGGCCTGAGAAGGGTCAGCTCGACGGCCAGCCCGATCGCGGCCACGATGCCCACCGTCGCCAGCAGGGCCAGCCAGAAGCCCAGGTCGTCCGCGAGGCTGACCCCGATAAAACCCGCGAGCATGAAGAACGAGCCGTGGGAGAGATTGATGACGTCCATCATCCCGAAGATCAGCGACAGCCCGGCGGCGAGTATGAAGAGCAGCAATCCGTATGCCAGCCCATTGAGCAGGTGAGACGCCAGAGCCTGTATCTCTCCCATCGTATGACCTCGCGCCTACTGCCCCGGATCCTGCACTTCCTCGATGGTGTCTATGACCACGTTGCGGATCTCGCCGCCCTGACGCCGCGCCTCGCGGATGTAGATGTTCTGCACGGGGTTGTGGTTCTCGTCGAGCCTCATCGGACCACGGGGACTCTGAAACTCAACGTTCTCCATCGCCTCTATGAGCGCGTCCGTATCCTCGGTGTTCCCGTCCGTGGCCTTTAAAGCCTCGCCTATGAGCCACGCGGCGTCGTAGCCCTGCACCGCGTAGACGCTCGCCGGACGGTCGAACTGCTGCTGGAACTTCTCCCTGAACTCCCGGTTCTCCGGGGTGTCGAGGGTCGAGGCATAGAACAACGCCGTCTGGGCCCCGATGGCAGCCTCGCCCTGAGCCTCGAGTGTGTCGCTGTCGACCAGGTTGCCCGTGCCGTAGAGCGTGGTGTTCTCCTTGAGCCCGCTCTGGGCATACTGCTGCACGAAACGCACCGCGTCGGTGCCCGCGAAGAAGCTCCACGACCCCTCGGGATCAGCCTGCCTTATCTCCGTCAGATACGTGCTGTAGTCGTTGGTGCCAAGAGGCGGGTAGGCCTCGCCGACGACCTCTCCGCCGGCCGAGGTGAAGCCATCCTTGAAGTCCGTAGACATCTCCTGCCCGGCCGCGTAATCCGCCGCGGAGACGAAGATGGTCTCCACACCTTCTTCGGCCAGATACTCGCCCATCGGATAAGTGACCTGCCAGCTGCTGCCCGAGGTGCGGAACACGTACTCGACTCCCCTGCGGGTCGCGTCGTTGCCCAAGGCATTGGAGATGACGAAGGGCATCTGCTCCCTCTCTATGAGGTCTATGATGCCGTAGGCCGTAGGGGTGGCTACCGCGCCGGTCAGGATGTCCACGCCCTCGCGCTCGATGAGGGTGCGCGCCGCCTGTACGCCGACCTGCGGGTCAGCCTCCTCATCCTCCCGAACAAGCTCGACCGGACGACCGGCAATCTCCTTGTTCTCCTCGAAGTAGACGTTCATCCCGTCGGTGATGTCCTCGCCAAGCTGCGCGTAGACCCCAGAGTAAGGCAGAACCACGCCAACCCTAATCGGCTCGTCGCCCCCCTCAGAACCCCCTCCACCACCACAACTCACGAGCAGCAGAGTAAACGCCGAGAACATCGCTATCCCCGTAGCACCAAGGAACTTTCGCAGAGCAGAGGCGCCTTCCGCCGTTCCCACGATCGCTCGTCTCCTTTCCCCAAGACCCATTGTACAACCTGTCGGTGAGATCGTAACCCTTCTTACCGGTGCGGTAGTCTAAACGATCAGTCAACTTTTTGTCAACCGAACGATCAGTCAAATTTTGTGGGCTTCGTTCGGGTTTGGAGTTCTGCGTCGCGAGGCCGGGGATCGAACTCCGGTTGCTCGGAGGCTCTAACGGCGGTAGCCTTCACGTTCGGGATCCGGACTTTGTCGCCGTAGACCCTTCTCGGCCCCAGGGCGCACCCTGGAAGCGACACCCGAAGGAGGCAGCCCATGACCGACAAGAACCTCGAAGCTTCGACCAGCGAGTTCCTGCGCATCGCCGGGTTGCGCTTCGAGGAGATCGGCGGCAGCAGGGTTCGGGGCTCGATCGATCTCGGGGAGCAACACCACACGCCGTGGGGCGTGGTACACGGCGGCGTCTACGCCACGGCGGTCGAGAGCGCGGCCAGCGTGGGGGCTTCTGCGGCGGTGGAGGAGAGGGGGCAGTTCGCCGTGGGGGTAAACAACGTCACCGACTTCTTGCGGCCGATGAAGGAAGGACGGGTCGAGGTGGTCGCCGAGCCGATCATCCAGGGCAAGGGCCAGCAGCTCTGGCAGGTGATCATCACCCGCAGCGAGGACGGCAAGGAGGTAGCCCGCGGCCAGGTGAGGCTCCAGAACGTCCCGCTGCCCTCCTGAGGGCTAACCCGGAAGGAACCATGAAGATCAAGTTCTACGCCCACGCCAGCTTTCGCCTCGAGGCCGACGGGCTCGCCATCGTGACCGATCCCTACACGCCCGGTCCGGAAGGCTCCGGCTTCGACCCGATCGGAGAGCCCGCGGACCTCGTGATCATGAGTTCCGCCACCGACAGGTTCCACTCCGACCCGAGCCACGTGCGCGGAGATCCGGTCGTGGTCAACGCGCTGGAGCTGCCGCCGGAGGGGGCGGAGGTGAGAGGGCTACACATCCGACCTTTCCCCGCGATGGAGAGCATGACCTTCGACTTCGGGCGCAACCCCGACGCGAACGCCATGTACCTCTTCGCGCTCGGTGGCGTGCGCGTGATGCACATGGGCGACATCGGCAATCCGGTAGAGCCTGTGCAGCTCGAGGCGCTGCGCGGGAACGTGGACGTGCTCTTCGCGCTCACCGGCGCCCACGCGACGATAGCCCTCGACGACCTGGATGCGGCCATAGAGGCCATCGGGCCGCGGGCCATCATCCCGATGCACTACTACAGCCCGCGCGGCGTGCTGGAGATCGAGCCGGTCGAAACGTTCCTGAAGCGGTACCCGCCGGGCTCCATCGAGCGCGTCGGCGGGCCGCGGCTGGAGCTCACGCCGGCGTCGCTGCCCGGGGAGCGGCGCATCTACGTGCTCGAACAGTCGCGCTGAAGGCGCGTATCGCGGAGAGGTCTGTGCTGTAATGAGGCGGCAGGATCACGGCTTGAGCGGAGGGATGGCTTGAAGCTGGCGCGTAGGATGGGACGTCTGGGCACCGAGTCGGCGTTCTCGGTGCTGGCGAAGGCGCGAGCGCTCGAGGCGCGGGGGCGCGAGATTATTCACCTGGAGATCGGGGAGCCGGACTTCGATACCCCGGAGCACATCGTCGAGGCCGGCTGCCGGGCACTGCGCGAGGGAAAGACCCACTACACCCCCTCTGCGGGCATCGCCGAACTACGCGAGGCCATCGCGGAAGACGTCGCCAGGACACGCGGCATCGAGGTGAGACCTGAGCAGGTCGTGGTGACGCCGGGAGGGAAGCCGATAATGTTCTTCGCCATCCTCGCGCTTGTGGAAGAGGGCGACGAGGTACTGCTGCCGGACCCCTCGTTCCCGATCTACGAGTCCATGATCCGCTTCGCCGGTGCGCGTCCCGTACCCGTGCCGCTGCGGCAGGAGAACGACTTCCGATTCGACATAGACGAGTTCCGCGCGGGCCTGAGCGGGCGCACGCGGCTCGTGATCCTCAACTCCCCCGCCAACCCGACCGGCGGGGTACTGACTCCCGGGGATATAGCCGCCCTCGCCGAGGCGCTGCGCGAGCGTCCCGACGTCTACGTGCTGACCGACGAGATCTACTCGCGCCTCGTCTACTCGGGAGGGTTCTCCTCCATCGCCTCGGAGCCCGGTCTCGGTCCCGACGGGCGCACCATCATCCTCGACGGCTTCTCCAAGACCTACGCGATGACCGGCTGGCGCTTAGGCTACGGCGTGATGCCCGTGCCGCTCGCCGAGGAGGCCACCAAGCTGCAGGTCAACTCCAACTCCTGCGCAAGCTCAGTCGCCCAGTACGCAGCTCTGGCGGCGCTCGCGGGACCGCAGGAGAGCGTGGCAATGATGCTCGAGGAGTTCCGCGCCCGCCGCGATCTCATCGTCGCGGGCCTCAACGCCCTGCCGGGCATCGAGTGCGCCACCCCGAAGGGAGCCTTCTACGCCTTCCCCCGCATCAGAGGGACCGGCTACGGGGCGCAGGAGCTCGCGGATCTGCTGCTTGAGGTAGCGGGCGTCGCCTGCCTCTCCGGCGAGGGGTTCGGGAGCTACGGGGATGGGCATCTGCGCTTCTCCTACGCCAACTCGCGCGAGAACATCGCCCGGGCGCTGGAGAGAATCGGCGAGGTGCTCGCGCACGAGGAGGCGCGCTAGGGGCGGCCATCTAGCCGGAAGCCACGGCCGCACGCAGCGCCTCGCGCACGCGCCCGTACTCGCCCTCCAGGTCTTCGATCAGGAGAGCGGCCCGGGAGAGGTCCCCGGAGCCCGCCGCCTGCCGGATCTCCTCGCAGATGGCGGCCATCCTGCGGGCACCCATGTTGCCGGAACTGCCAAGCAGGTCATGGGCGGCGCGCTCCAGCGAGCGGGCGTCGTCCCGGGCGGCGGCATCCCGCAGGAGAACCAGCCCCGAGCTCGCCCCCTCACAGAACAGATTCGCCAGCTCTCCGAAAAGCCCCTCGTCCCCCAGTTCGCGCAGGCCCCGGATCACGTCCTCGTCCACGGGTTCGTCCGCGCGCAGATCGGGCTCATCGGGGTCGCCATCGGGCGCGTCTCTCTCCGGTGAGGCCCAGCGCTCCATGACCGCTTTGAGATCCTCGCGCCTGACGGGCTTCGGCAGGTAGTCATCCATGCCCGCCTCGAGAGCCTGCTCCCGGTCGCCCGCCATCGCGTTCGCGGTCATGGCGATGATCGGCAACCGGCGGCCCGGCGTCTTCTCTCGCCGCCGGATCTCGGCCGTCGCAGAGAGTCCGTCCATCTCGGGCATCTGTACGTCCATAAGGACCGCGGCGTAGGACCGCCGGAAGACAGCCTCGACGGCCTCGAGCCCGTTCGCCGCCACGTCGACCCTGTATCCCAGGTTCTCCAGCATCTTCACCGCCACCCTCTGGTTCACGGCGTTGTCCTCGGCGACGAGCACCCGCAAGCCGCCCCCGGCCTCCCTCTTTGCGGCGTCCTCGCGCCCATCCTGTCCCGGCGCGGGCTCCTCCTCGGGCGGCCCGAGCACCGAGATGACGGCCTCATAGAGCCGGGACTGCCTGACCGGTTTGGTGAGTACGGCGGAGAACCCCACGCGCCGCACTTCATCGGCCCTCTCGTGAAGGCTCACCGAGGTAAGCAGGAGCAACCGTGTCCCGGCGAGCGCCGGCTCCCCTTTGGCGACGCGCGCCAGATCGACACCATCCATCTCCGGCATCCGCATATCCACGATAGCCAGCTCGTAGGGCTCGCCCCTCTCCACGGCCGACCGCAAAGCCTCAAGCCCCTCTTCCGCGCTCTTCTCGGCGGTCGGCGCCAGCCCCCAGGACGCGAGCTGCCGGCAGAGTATCTCCCGGTTGGTGGCGTTGTCGTCCACCACCAGCACGCGGCGGCCCCGGAGACCCGCGGCGGGCTCCTCGGCAGGCGCCGCGCGATGGAGGCCCTTCAAGAACCTGGCGGTAAACCAGAAGGTAGAGCCCTCGCCGGGCTCGCTCTCGACGCCTATCTCGCCGCCCATCAGCTCGACGAGCTGCCGGGAGATGGCCAGCCCGAGACCGGTGCCGCCGTAGCGGCGCGTCGTGGACGGGTCCGCCTGCGAGAAAGGCTCAAAAAGGCGCGAGCGCTGATGCTCCGTGATGCCGATGCCGGTGTCCGACACCGAGAAGCGCAACAGCACACCCTCCCCATCATCCTCCACGAGACCGGCTCTGACCACCACCTCCCCGCGTTCGGTGAACTTCACGGCGTTGCCTACCAGGTTCGTCAGGACCTGGGCGAGGCGCCCGGGGTCCCCGCGCAGTCCGGAGGGTGTACCGGGCTCGACGAACGAGGCGAGCTCCAGCCCCTTTGCGCGCGCCCGCTCCGCAAAGAGGGCCAGAGTCTCCTCCACCGCCGCCTGCAGACTGAAATCCACGACCTCTAGGTCCAGCTTGCCGGCCTCTATCTTCGAGAAGTCCAGGATGTCGTTGATGATGCCGAGGAGGCTCTCTGCCGAGGCGCGTACCGTCTCGGCGTAATCGCGCTGCTCGTCGGTGAGATTGGTATCCATGAGCAATCCCGTCATCCCGATCACGCCGTTCATGGGCGTCCTTATCTCGTGAGACATCGTCGCCAAAAACTCGCTCTTGGCGCGGCTAGCCGCCTGCGCCGCATCCCTGGCGGCCTCGAGCTCGGCGACCACCGACCTCAGCTGGGCTGTGCGCTCCCGGACGCGAAGCTCCAGACCCTCGTTGAGAGCGCGGGACTCCTCGTAGAGGTGGGCGTTGTCCACCGCCAGGGCCGCGCGGCGGGCGACCTCCAGGGCCAGCTCCAGGTCCTCCTCGCGATAGCGACGCCGCGACTCCGCGGAGGCCAGCGTGATCGCCCCGATGGTCCGCCCGCGCGCGCAGAGCGGCGCGATGATCACGGAGGAGAACCCGATCCGGCGCAGCAGGTTGAAGTGCTCCTCGTCGACGGCGCCCGCCCGCAGCATCTCGTCTGTAATCTCCGGGTAGAACTCCGGCTCTCCGGTGCGGAGCACATTGGGGACACCGTACGGAGCATCCGGGTCCGCCGGATACCTCTCCTCCAGTTCCTGCGCCAGCTGCAGCTTGTCCGGGTCTCTGTGCTCGACCGTCGCGAATCGCGCCGCGTCCTCGCCGGTAACGTACACCGCGCACCAGTCGGCCAGGGCGGGCACCGCCAGCCTTGCGACGTTGGAGAGCGTGCTCCGGTAGTCCAGAGAGGAGGAGAGCAACTCCGTCGCCCCGGCCAGAAAATGCTGAGCCTCCTCCCGCCGTCGCCGCCAGGTGATGTCCCGCATAAAGCCTGCTATGCGGATCGGTTCACCCCGGTCGTCGCGCTGGATCTTGCCTCGCGCCCGCAGGATCCGGTATTCCCCCCCGGAGTCCCGGACCCTGAACTCCAGGTCCCTCTCCTCACCGCGCTCGACGTACGCGGAGAGCCCCTCGAATACCGCGTCTCTGTCCTCAGGATGCGTCAGGTCCGTAATCGTATCGACGGTTGGGGTTAAGCTCCCGGGAGTGAGGCCCAGCATCTCGAAGAGCCGGTCGTTCCAGTACATCTCGCCGGTGCGGATATCCCAGTCCCAGATGCCGTCGTTGGACCCCGCGACCACCATCGCGTAGCGCTCCTCGCTCTCCCGCAGCCCGGCGACCGCCGCCTCCAGCTCCGCCGTGCGCTCCCGCACTCTCTCCTCCAGCTCCTGGTTGATGCGCCGCAGCGTCTCCTCCGCCCGCCTCCGTTCGGTGATGTCCTGCAGCTGGGCGATGAGGTAGAGGAGGTTGTCCTCCGCGTCCCGCACGCCCGAGACGCTCAGGGAGACCCATATGGCATGTCCCGCCGCGTGCAGGTAGCGCTTCTCCAGCGTAAAGCCCTCCACCTCTCCTGCGAGCATCCGCCGCATGCGCTCGACGCTGATCTGCACGTCGTCCGGGTGCGTTATCTCCCGGAAACCGAGCTGCAAGAGATCCTCCTCCGCGTACCCGAGCATCCCGCACAGAGCGCGGTTGACCTGCATGAATCGTCCGTCCAGATCCGTCAGGGCCATGCCGATGGAAGCGTTGTCGAAGGCGCTGCGAAACCGCTCCTCGGCCTCGCGCCGTCGCGCCTCGATGCGCCTGCGCTCCGTTATGTCCTCGACCGTACCCTCCAGACCGGCCGGCTCGCCGCTGTTGTCCCTCACGGCGCGCGCGCTCAGGGAGATCCAGACCTCCTCCCCGTCCCTGCGCCTTCCGCAGACCTCCAGACCGGTCACCACGCCGCGCTCGCGCACGCGCCGGAAGACCTCCTCCCTCTGGTGGGGGTCCGCGTACAGATCCCGCCCGATATCCGAGACCGCAGAGATCATCTCCTGAGGAGAGCCGTAACCGAACATGCGCGCCATCGCCGGGTTGACGGTGACCAGGTTCCCTTCCGCCGTGCTCTGGAAGATCCCCTCGACGGCATTCTCGAAGATGGAGCGATACTTGTTCTCCGCCCGCCGCAGGCTCTCGGCGAACAGGTACGCGAGGGCGATGACGAGCATAAAGAGGATCAGGGAGAGCGAGGCGATGCCGAAGGCGAAGGCGACCCCGATCATCACGGCCCCAAGCGCCACCCCGCTCCAGGGCGCAAGCAGGTATCCGGCGACGAGCACGGGAATGACCATCGCCATGTACGTGGCTACCGTGCTCTCGTCCACCAGCAGCAGCGGCACCAGGGAACTCAAGACAACGGTTATCGCTGCGGCGGCCCGGACGTAGCCGAAACGGTTGAGCAGGTACAGACCCAACACCAGCGAGATCAGTATGGCGTTGGTGAGGTGGTACTGCGCCGCTCCCTGATACAGGTTGACCAGCGCCAGCACGATCAGGGTCGCCTCGATGCTCAGAAGGATGATGGCCAGAACACGGCCCCTGCGTTGCAGGTCCAGATCCCGCGCCCGCGTCTTCAGCATCCGCTCAACCGCCAGGCGCGATACCGTATCTCAGGGAGGCACCCGCTACAGCCAGAGACTCTCTCGCACAGGTTCCCAAGTGATACTCCCGCCATCGTAGCAGTACAGACAACGTTATCGGCGCGACCCGCAAGAGACTTTAGCCCCGGCGCCGGGACGACACCTCGCTTGGCAGAGAGAAACCCGCTCATCGGATTCGTCGCCGCTCCCGACAAGGTCTCCGTCCACCGCACCTCGATAACCCGACCTCAACGACACCCCGAAGGATAACGCGGGAAGAGCGACGTTACATCATGCTATGATGCCCTTCGCCGCGTCATCCGCCACGCGGCGGTAAACGACTCGTGCCGGGAGGACATGGTGGGACGAAGACTGCGTCTGTGGGTAACGACACTGCTGGCGACGATCCTTCTGGCGAGCGCGCCCGGAGCAGCCATCGCCGAGCCGGGCAAGAACCAGATCGAGGCGGAGACCTCCTCCTGCTCCAACGGCGAGAACTACGCCTTCGTAATCAACGCCATGGGCAAAGCGTGGCAGTTAGAGGGAACCAACAGCAACCTCATCGTCAAGCGCTACACGCTCTCCTACTACGACCCGGTCACCGGCGAGTTCATAGGCAGCGACACGTACGGCAAGAGCAGGGACGGCCTGATCTCCTGCACGGGCGAGGTCACGACCGAGCTGGTGGGCATCGGTCAGGTCAGGGTCGTCGCGGAGTTCGAGGCCTTCCTCACACCCCGGAGCGGCGCGTAACCCCCCGGCCGCGCAAGCGCCCGGCCGCGTAACCGCCCGACCGTCTTCACCGGCTCTCAAGCCTTCTCTGAAGGCAGGTAGCGGTGCGCGTGTCCCACGGCCGTAAACGAGAAGGCGACGCCGCAGAGCAATATCGCCGCGCCTATGGCGCCGTACACCAGCGACACGTTCTGCACCCGCTCTATCGCCACGCCGCCCAGTAAGGTGCCCAGAGGTATCGCGGACCACGACAGCACGGAGACCACGCTCCTCACGCGCCCCAGAAGTCGCTCCGGGACGGCGGTCTGCAAAAGCGTGTTGCTGTTGACATCCACGAAGATCACCAGTCCCCAGATCGCCGCCCAGAGCACCGTCGCAGCCCAGTACCAGCGCGCCGCAGCCAGCAGCAGGATCAATACCCCGCCCGCCATCAGAGCGCCCAGCACCGCCTTGCTGAAAGACAGGTACCTGCGCACCGGCCCCGCCGCCAGCGCCAGCACGATCATTCCCACGCCGCCCGCCGCATAGAGAATGGCTACCTGCGTGTCGCTGGCCGCGAACCTCTCCTTGGCGAACAGCACGAGCTGCGCGTAGACGGTGAACCCCACGCCGTTGACCAGCGCCAGCATCAGGCAGATGCCCCGCAGAACGGGGTGTCCGAACACGTGCCTCAGCCCCTCGGTGACCTCTCTGTAGACGCCCCTAAGACCACGCCCTTCCCTGCCTGTGGCGTCGAGACGAGCTCTAATCAGACCCACAGCCAGCGCCGAAAGCAGGAAGGACAGGGCATCGAAGAGCAACAGGGTATGGATGGGCACCAGCGCCACCAGCAGACCGGCCAGCACAGGCCCGACCACCGACGCCGCAGAATAGCTGGCCTGCAGGTGCCCGTTCGCAGCCATCAACCGCTCCGTACGTACCAGCTCCCGCACGGCGACGAACTCGGCGGTGTTGAAGCAGATCCACAGCGTCGAGCTGACGAACCCCACGGCGTAGATCCACCAGACCGGCAGCGTCCCCAGAATGCTCAGCAGGGGGATGGAGCAGATGACCCCGGCCTGCGCGATATCCGCGAAGACCATCAGCCGCTTGCGGTCCACCCGGTCCACCCACGCCCCGATGATCAGCCCGAAGATGAGATAAGGAACGTACTCGGCGACCGTGACGAGGGCCAGGTCGAAGGCCGAACCGGTCAGCTTGAAGACCAGAAGGGGCAGCGCGAACACGGTGAACGAGCTGCCGAGGCTAGAGACGGTCTGTCCGACCAGAAGCTTCCAGAAATCCGCGCCGAACCCTCCTCCGGAGGCGTCTCTCATGCAACGCGGCGAGCGGTCCTACGGTCCTCAACCAGCCTCATAGCCGTCGTTATGGTCCGCCGCCCATTATCGACCGTGATCCCGCACATAACCGCACAATTCTACATGCCTCCCGCGGGAAGAGATGCGCCGGAGGCCGCTTGACCTTGCATCTGCCCCCTCCGTCCGCTATTCATCCACAGATGGCGGGCAGACGGTTGACCGCCAGGCGGCTTCGATCTTTCCGAGGGAGGTACCGGTGAACACAGGTGCTCGGTCCGCGTCCGCTCCCCCACCGCTCGAGGAGTGGCTGGCCTGGCCTCGAGAACGTGTAGCACGCTGGATCGCCGGGCGTTCCGAGCCCCTCGTGATCGGGTGGCCGTTCAACGGAACGCGCCGCTGGTACCTGCTGCACCGGCGAGAGAACCCGGAGGCCGGCGACTACGTAGCCGTCACGATCAGGCGCCAAGCCGAGCAGCACCGGCTCGCCTTCTCGCACGGGGTGAGCGCGATCATCGCCCCGCACTTCGGAGCCGAGCTGCTCCAGCGAGGTCCGGAGTACACGCGGACGGTGCTGGGCGGCTTGCTGCGGCTGGGGGACGACCAGATCAACCGGGAGATGTTCGAGGCCGGGGTGCGGATACGGTTCTACGGCGACTACGAAGAGGTGCTGGACACGCAGGACTTCCGGCCTAT
>JBFLXF010000015.1:0-13612 GCA_040757515.1 Actinomycetota bacterium | reverse complement strand
AGCCGGGAAGCGCTCGTGGAGGCGATGGGTCAGGCTTTGGACGAGCTCACCTCCCGAGACGTCCGCGGGTTCTTCGGCCACTGCGGTTACCGCACGGTGGACCAATCGCTATGACAGACGCTTTAGAAACCAGGTCAACGAGAGGTCGCAGACGACCGCGGGTTCCGCCGGCATTCACACCGAGGAGGTCATAGTCGCCGGGACAGACTTCCCGACGTACACGACGCTTCACCACGTCCTCGACTGGGAGATCGGCGCATTTGCCCACGCCTTCCTGGAGAACGTAAACCAGGGGCGCTATACTGCCGCCTCGCGGGCGCAAGGCGGCATGCGCTTCGCGGAGGCGAACGGCGAACCGATGGTCGTCGTGGATGTGTCGGAGTCCGGCGTTTTCCCTATCTCTGTGCCCAAAGTTCCTGCAAGCGTGAGCGAGCTTTCGGAGGTGGAGGATGCTTTCATCGAAGGTAGCGACGCTCGTAAATCGGAGGCGAAGATCAAGGACTTCGGGTTCTCGGTGGACGAGAGGGACGGTACACAAGTGTGGAAGCGAGGCGACGAGGCGATCGGGAGCCGTCGTTCCGGCGAGGCGGCGCTCGCGTATTTGAGAACGCGGCAAGGTGACTTTCTGGATTTCATGTCATCAATGGAGAATGGCGGAGCCAAAACCTTCCGCGACGGCGCCGAGAAGTACTTCAAGGAGGTCAGCAAGAAGAAGGACGCGGGCGAATAGTGGAAGACGATTCCCTCCTCACCCTCTCCGCCGAGCCGTGGGGCGCCTTCCAGCTCCGCAACGTCTACAAGACGAACGTCGCATGGTCGTCGTACCCGTTCCTCCCTCCGACGACGGCAGATGGTTTGCTTGCAAGTGTCATCGAGGGCGAAAGGTGGGTGGAAGGAGATTTCCATCCGCCGCGGACGCTCCGTTCGTCGCCGGAGTTTTCCGGGCTTGCCGCCCTCGGAGGGTACCCGTCCGGCGGGCAACACACGAGGGCGCATTTCCGGTCGCACGTCGGCACGATTATGAGCTACGACGGGCCGCTCTGGGTTCCGCCGGAAGGATCGCAATCCGCCGGGAAAAAGATCGCCATGGTCGAAGACTATGTGTGCGAGGGACTCTTATTCATTGTGGTCGGGGAGCGGGGCGCTCTAAGACATCTGTGGGAAAGCGTGGTCGGGCGCGTCGCGCCATTCGCAAAAAAGAGCGTACTCTACTTCCGTTACGAAGATTCGCCAAATCTTATGGACCTCCGACCGAGCGAAGCAACCGAGAACACACTTTCTCTCACAGCCTTGCCGATGGTAGAGATTGGTTCCATGCCGAGACATGCGAGCCCCTACATGATGCCTGTAAGGAGCAGTGGAACGCCGAACAATGCCGGAAGATATGAGGTGAAGTGGTCGCACCTAAACTGTATTTGGGAGCCTGGTCTGAAGATACTTGAGGGAATTCCAGTCCTAATGACCGAAGATGGTAGAGGGGTGTCTAGAAGCCTTCTAAGTGCAATTCGGGAAGACCGGTGACCAAACCCGCCAAAGCCCTCATCCTCCTCGCCTCGCGCCCAGAGACGGTGGAGATCGCGGTGGAGAGTCTGCGGCCGGAGAGGGTGGGGATCATCTCCTCGCAGGAGGTGCTGGAGGCGATCGTGCTGCGGTGCGCGAAGCTGAAGAGGACGGGCGTTAAGTTCACTTACCATCTGGTGGACTCGCCGATGGAGATCTCCGACGCCTTCGGGCGCTTCGAGCGCCTGCTCTCGGAGCTGGAAGCGATGGGTTACGGGCGGGAGGAGGTCCTGCTCGACGCCACCGGCGGCACGACCCCGATGCGCCTCGGCGCGGCGCTTGCGGCTATGACGCGTGGGGTCTCGATGGTGCACCAGCGGGTGCCGCAACGCTACGTGGAGGGCAACTGGGTGCGCGACGCCGCACAGGAGGTGGAGATCGCCCCGATGGAGAACCCCCTGGAGGCGACGGGCCTTCTGCGCGAGGGGCAGGCCATAGAGCTGTTCAACCGGCGGGACTACGCAGCGGCGGCGCTGGTCTTCGGGGACATCGCGGGGAAGGTGAGCGGGGCCGAGCGCGGGCACTACTACCGGGGACTGCTGCTCCTCGCGGAAGGGTACGCCGCCTGGGATGTGGCGGATTATGGGGTCGCTCTGGAGAGGCTGCGCGAGGCCCGCGAGGAGCTAGGCGTGGGCTTCTCGGAGCCGGCGCTCGCAGAGAGGGCGGAGGCTCTGGGCGCCAGGATCTCCATGCACCTTCCTTTTCTGGGGAGGGTGCGGGGGAGGCTCTCGGTGGAGAATGTGGCGGATATGCTGGAGAATGCCCGGCGGCGCATCGTGGACCAGGGGCGCTACGATGACGGCGTGGCCCGCCTGTACCGCTGCGTGGAGATGTACCACCAGTGGCGGTTGCGGGAGCTCTACTCCATCTCCACGGGACAGGTGGACTGGAAGAGGGTGGGCGAGGAGGCCAAGGAGCGGTTTCTGGAGGTCACGGGGAGGAGCGAGCCGCCGGAGGTCCTGGACCTCACGCGGGCGCGGGCGCTGGACGCCGTCCTGAGCGGCGAGCCTCTGGGGGACGACGCGGTGCTCCGGGACCTCCTGCGCCAGCGCAACCACTCCATCCTGGCGCACGGGCTGGAACCCATAGGGAAGGAGTCCGCCCGCCGCTTCCTGGAGTACGTGGACGCGATGGTGGAGGTGCCCGGGGAGGTCCGCGCGGGGGCGGAGCACGCCCGGCTTAGGGGGCTCTAGGGTGGGGCTGGAGCTCTACTGTCACGAGGTCACGGTGCGCTTTCTGGAGCGGGCGGTGGTGCCGCCTTACGAGGGGTCCATGATCCGGGGCGCCTTCGGACGAGCCTTCAAGGAGAGTTGCTGCCCGTTCCCGCACGAAGGGAGTGGCTGCCCGCTCGGCGAGAGATGCCCCTACGGCTACGTCTTCGAGACCTCGCCGCCGGAGGGAGCACGCGAGTTCGCCAAAAACAGGGAGGTGCCCCGCCCCTACGTCTTCGAGCCGCCGGAGGGGACGAAGATGGAGTACGAGCCCGGAGAGAGGATGCGTTTCGGGTTCACCGTGGTGGGCCGGGCGGCGGAGTACATGCCGTACTTCATCTATGCCTTCTCGTGTATGGGACAGGAGGGCGTGGGCCGGCTCAAGGCCCGCTACGAGCTGGAGCGGGTGGTGGCAGAGAACCCTCTGTCCGGGGCGCGGGAGGAGGTCTTCGACGGCGAAGTTGCGCGGAACCGGCGGCTGCCCGTCCGCTGGGAGGACGCGGCGGAGGCGGCGAAGAGATTGGACGGGGAGCGGTTGCGGGTGGAGTTTATGACCCCGACGTTCGTGAAGTTCCGGGGCGCGGTCTCTCCGGAGGCGCCGTCGTTCGCGGCTCTGGTGCAGGGGCTACTCATTCGCGTCCCGATGCTCTCCGCCGTCCACTGCGGGGAGCTCTGGCGGGAGGACTTCAAGGCGCTGGTGGCGCGGGCGGGGGAGGTGGAGACGGTGCGGGACGAGACTGCCTGGGTCTCTTTTCGGCGCTACTCCTCGTTCAAGGGGAGGGTGGAGGCGCTCGAAGGGGTGGTGGGCCGGGCGGAGTACGCCGGTCCCCTGGTGGAGTTCCTGCCGCTGCTCGTGATGGGACAGCTCGCCCACGTAGGCAAGCGCGCCGTCTTCGGGCTCGGACGCTACGGGCTGTCGGGGCTCTGAGCCGCGCTCCTTGCCCCGCGGGTGGGTCTGGGATCACAGCCGCCCCACGCCGCCGCGCGTAGTCTCTTTTGCCGGAGTCTCCAGGAAAGGAGGTCGCGGTGATCTTGCGCTACGGAGCCGCGACGCATCTCGACAAGACGCTCGTCGCTCTCGTCCTGGCATGCGTGCTTGTTCTGGCGGTCGCCGCTTGCGGCGAAGGCGGGCGGCAATCCGGTGGCGACGCCTCGTCTTCCGGAGCGGAGCGGGAGAGGGCGGGGAGCACTTCGGTGACGCCAGCCGGAGAGACCTCCGCCGAAGGAGAAAACCCGCTCGCCGGCGTCGAGGTCGGGCCGCAGGAGAACACGGCGATGATGCCGGCGGGCGGAAGGGAGCCGGACCCGGCCCGTCCGCTGCCCGATGACCCGCCCGAGGGGATACGGCTCTACCCGGCGACGACCAACGCGACCGTCGGGGGGCCGGTGGAGTATCCGCGCAGGCCCCCGACGAACGGGGACCACGACCCGCTCTGGCAGAACTGCGGCTTCTACGCGGAGCCCGTGCAGGACAGGCACGCGGTGCACAGCCTGGATCATGGGGCGGTCTGGATCTCCTACCGGCCCGACCTGCCGCCCGAGCAGGTCGAGGCCCTGCGCCGCTACGGGACCGAGCGGTACGTCCTCATCAGCCCCTACCCCGGCCAGAGCGCGCCCGTGATCGCCACCGCCTGGAGGGTGCAGCTGAAGCTGGATAACGCGAACGACCCGCGCCTGCGCGAGTTCGTGGACGGGTTCCGCCTCACGGAGCTCGCCCCGCTCTCCGGCAACGGCTGCACCCGCGGCGTCGGCGACCCGGACTTCTCCGGCTAGCGCCAGCCCAACGTGGCGAGGTCGAGCCTCTCGACCTCCTCGTCCGGGAGGGACCATCCGAGAGCGCCCGCGTTCTGGCGGGCCTGCGCGGCGTTCTTCGCGCCGGGGATGGGGACGGCGCCGCGCCGGATGAGCCAGTTCAGCGCGACCTGCGCCGGCTCCCTCTCGTGTCGCTCCCCGATCTCGCGCAATATCCGCACGACGGGCTCGACCTTCCGCAGGTTCTTCTCGCCGAAGGCGCGACCGAAGCGCCGCACGAGGCCCGGGGGCCTCGCGCCGGGGACGTACTTGCCGGTGAGCAGGCCCTGCGCGATGGGGCTGTAGGCGATGAGGACGACGCCGAGCTCCCGGCAGGCATCGAGGACGCCGTTCGTCTCCGGCGCGCGGTTGAGGAGGCTGTACTCGACCTGGTTGGTGGCGAGCCTGACGCCGCGGGCGGCGAGCCGCTCGTGCGCCCGGCGCATCGCCTCGGCGCCGTAGTTGCTCACCCCGACGGCGCGCGCCTTGCCCTCCTTCACGGCCTCGGCGAGCGCGTCCATTAGGCCCTTCCGGGGCGGGAGCGGAGAGGGAAAGTGGATCTGGTAGAGGTCCACGGTGGAGACCCCGAGGCGCGCGAGGCTCCCGTCGAGCGCCCGCAGCAGCGAGCGGGGATCGAGGCGGTACGGAAGCGGGGCGAACTTCGTGGCGATCACCGGCCTCCCCTCGAAGCCGCCCTCGCGCAAGAGCTCGCCGATGATCCTCTCCGAGGCGCCGTTGCCGTAGATCTCCGCCGTGTCGAAGAGGGTGACGCCCCTCTCCAGGCTCGCCCGGAACGCCTCGCCGACCTCCCGCCTGCCGTACTCCCTGCCGTAGCCCCAGAGCCTGCTCGTGCCCCACGCCCACGTCCCGACGCCCAAAGGGGCGACCCTCACGCCCTCGCCGAGCTCCACCGTAAGCTCCCGCTGCAAGAGAAACCTCCTCTCGAACGCCGCCGGAGAGGAGGGTATAGCACAGGTTGAGCCGTCGCCGTCAGGTTGTGTCCACGATCCTGATTTGTCCGGAGGGCACCCGGAATCGCTTGAGGGTGCGCAGCGAAGCCCGGCGCTCCCGGATGGTGCTCACCGCCTTCATCGTGCAGGTGAGCGCCTCCGGAGTGACCTCCACGAGGTTGTAGCCGTGGGTGGAGGAGTCGAAGAACTCGATGTGCGGGTTGCTCGCCTCGACGGTGGCGGTGAAGTCGTCGACCGGGGGCGCTGCGTGGCCGCCCCGCCCGAAGGTCGCTATCTCCTGCAGGTTCGACGACGTTACCGAGCCGACGACGAAGCAGACCCCGGCGCGGTCGGTGGGGAGCGGGTTGTCGTAATCCTGCTTCACGTACCCCGCGATAAAGGAGTGGATGTCGCCGGTCAGGACGACGAAGTTCTCGACGCTCCGCTCCCGGATCCTGCGCGTGATCTCCGCCCGCTCCGCCCCATACCCGTCCCACTGGTCCAGATTGACGTAGACGCCGTCGGTACCCGTCGGGACGGGCAGGCCGGGGAAGAGGTCCCCGAGATAGGTGTTGGCGACCTTGAACTGCATGAACATGACCTCGTTGCCCCACACCTTCCACCTGCGGGAGGAGTTCAGGATCTTGTTCAGGAAGTACCGCTTCTGGGTCGCGCCGAGCATGGTTCGCCCCTGCTTCTTCTCCGCGCCGCAGCCGGGGGTGAGGTAGCGTTGCTGGGTCTGTAGGCCGCAGGGCGGGCCGTCGCGGTAGAGCCGCTCGTCGGTCATCACCAACTCCATCAGGTTCCCGAAGGCGAAGGAGCGGTAGATGAGGATCTCCCCCAGCGGGCCTCTCCCGGCATCGTAGGGAACCCCGGCCGGCATGTACTCCGCCCACGCCCGGTTCGCCGCCGAGCGCCGCGCGGGTACCGGGTCGCCGCCGGTGGCCGCGTCCGGGGCCACGTCCTTGTAGGCGTCGTTGGCGAATTCGTGGTCGTCCCAGGTGGTTATGAAGGCGAAGTTCTCGTGCAACCGTTGGAGATCCCGGTCGGAGCGGTACTTCTTGTAGAGAAAGCGGTAGTTCTGGAGTGTGTCGGCCTCGCTCGGGTCGCCGCCCGGCGGCAGCCCGAAGCGCCTCTCCGGCGGGCCGCCGCCCTGGAAGCTCGCCTCGTCTACCGTCTCGTAGATGTAGTCGCCGAGGTGGAGGATGTAGTCCACGTCCTCCCGGGAGAGGTAGCGCAGCGCGTTGTAGTAGCCGTTGGTGTAGTCCTGGCAGGAGATGCACCCGAACCGCACCCGCGAGACCTCAGCGTTCGGCGCCGGCAGCGTCTTGAAGCGCCCGATCCTGCTCGCCGTGCGGTCGTAGATAAAGCGGTAGTAGTAGGTTCGGAACGGTTTCAGTTCTGTGCGCCTGACCTGCACCTTGATGGTGTGGTCGCGGCCCTTGTTCGTGCGGGCCACGCCGCGCAGGAGGGGTCTGCGGAAGCTGCGATCGCGCGAGATCTCCCACGCCACCCTCTGCTCGCCGCGTCTGCGCGTCCGTATCCTGGTCCACAGCACGATGCCGTTCGGGCGCGGGTCGCCCGAGGCGACGCCCTGCGGGAAGATCTCCGCCGCCCGCCGGCGCCGGTCCACGGCGAAAAGCTCCTGTGCCTCCGCCTCGCTCATGCCGGCCGACGCCGATCCCGCCCACACCGCGACGCTCCCCGCCACGGAGTACTTCAGAAACTCCAGGCGATCCACGTAGAACTCGTTCACCCCGCCTCGCTCGTCCACGCGAACCTCCCTCTCTGATGCTCTGCTCCGGATAGAGCAAGCTTAATGGCGTAACCCCGCCGCTGCGTTAAACGGAGGAAAACCACCCGTTAAATTGTCGCAACGCAGCGTTCCCGGAAGGCCAGCCCGGGAGCTCGGAACACGAGGGGGCTCGTGGCGGGAGAGCGCGCTCGTCACCGCCTTCCGTTCTCGTGGCCCCTGTCTTCTCCGTGACGTTCGCCTTGGGCGCGATCCTCGCGCTGAAGCAGCCGTGGCCGGGATCTTCTAGACCGTAAATCTAGGTGGTCGGGGAGGTCTCCTGAGCAGGCTCTCGCGCCTGCTGCACCTGCCGACGTCCTACGAACGCCAGGGCGACGAGCACGGCCAGGAGGGCGAGCAGCGCGATGGTGCCGAGGTTGAGGCCGAGACCGTAGATCCAGATGTACGCCAGCGAGCCGGTCAGGATCACATAGTAGGTCATCGGGATGATCGTCTTGCGGATAAGGGCGCCCTCCTTACCCAGCAGTCCGCAGGTTGCGGAGGCCGCCACTACGTTGTGGACCGTGATCATGTTGCCCGCCGCGCCTCCGACGGCCTGGGCCGCGACGACTACGGCTGCCGAGGTCGCCACGCCGATGTTGACCGCCGTTGCGAACTGGAAGAGGGCGAAGGTCAGGTTACTGACGGTGTTGCTCCCCGCGATAAAGGCCCCGAGGGCCCCGATCCAGGGCGAGAAGAACGGCCAGGCCTCTCCCGCGAGGGCTGCGGCGCCCTCGGCGAGCGTTACCGGCATGCTGGAGAGCCCGGAGGCGTTGTACGTCTCGCCCGAGTTGATGAACACGCGCACCATCGGCAGCGCCAACAGCAGAGCGAAGCCCGCACCGAGGATCTGGCCTCCGGCGACCTTCCAGGACTCGATTATCTCGTGGCGGGTCATCCGGTGGATGAAGTACGTCGCGATGACCGTCACCAGGAACAGGAAACCCGGCAGGTAGAAGGGCGCGAAGTCCGCCGTGATGCCTTCTACCCCGAAGATGTTCTCCCAGATCAGGGTCAGGCTCGAGAGCCACTCCTGGAGCGGGAGGAACGGCAGACGGGTGAGCACCAGCAGTATGGCCACCAGAACGTAAGGGGTCCATGCCCGGGTCACGCTCATGGGCTCGTGGCCGGGATCGGGGTGAAGATCCTCGGGGTCTATGCTGCCCATCCATTCCTCCTCCCACGTGGAGCGGGGGCCGAAGTCCCAGGTGCGTTCGGGGAGCAGGAAGCCCCTGCGGGCGGCGAAGACGACTATGAGAAGGCCGATGGGGGCACCGAGCAGGGAGGGGAACTCGGGGCCGAGCGCGGCCCCGAAGAACACGTACGGGACGAGCATGGCTACGGCGGCGAACACGGCGAACTTCCAGGCCGCCAGGCCCTCGCCGAAGTTCCTGCTCGGGCCGAAGAAGCCGGTGAGCATGCAGCACAGGATGAGGGGTATGAGGATGCCTGCGGCGGCGTGGAGCACTGCCACCCGGAAGGTTATGGTGTCGGTTACGTAGGTGGAGAGCTCGAGGCCGCGCTCGGAGAGAAACCTCTCGACAGGGCCCCCGCCCTGCAAGCCACCCTGCACGCCGACGAGGAGTGGCGTCCCCACGGCCCCGAAGCTGACCGGCGTGCTCTGGATGATGAGCCCGCTCATCACGGCTGCCATCGCCGGGAAACCCAGGGCCAGCAGCAGCGGCGCCGCGATCGCCGCCGGGGTTCCGAAGCCGGCCGCCCCCTCGATAAAGCTGCCGAAGAGCCAGGCGATGATTATTACCTGCACGCGCCGGTCGCGGCTGATGTCGGTGAAGGCGTTGCGGATGGTGTCCACCGCCCCGCTCTCGCTGAGGGTGGCCAGCAGCAGCAGGGCCCCGAAGACGATGTAGAGGATGGACAGGGCGATGATCAAACCCTGCACCGTGGAGGCCAGTATGCTGGAGAGGCTCAGGTTCCAGACCAAAAGCCCTATAACGACCACGACTACGTAGCCGACCGGCATCGCCCACTTCGCCGGCCACCTGAAGCCCACGAGCAGGACCCCTACCGTTAGAATCGGCGCCAGCGCGAGAAGGCTCAGTACCGCCAGATTCAAGATACTCCCCCTTTCCGCCCGGTCTACCCCGGATCGAAGCCCTTCCGAACGCCCAGTAGATAACCATGCTAGCGCATACGCGCCGCGACGGCGACCCGCCGTTGCCGGCTCTTGACCGGCCGCCGGCGTCACGAAGAGGCGCGCCCCGCAGGGCGCGCCCGGAAGCTCGCGGCCACTGGCCGGAGGCTAGCCCTCCCGCGTGATCCTCGGGTTCGTGAACGGGTCGGGGGCCTCGAAGGGCTGCGGCAGGCCGTCTATGTACGCCTCGAGGGCCTCGAGGTCGCTGCCGAGGGTTTGCTGGTTTGTGCCCTCCTTGAAGACCGTGAAGCCGTCGCCGCCGGTGGCGATGAAGCTGTTGGCCGCGACGGTGTAGGTGGCGGAGCGGTCTATGGGGGCGCCGTCCGGGAGGGTGACGCTCGTGATGCGCTGACCGGCAGGCTTCGTGGAGTCGTAGGAGAACTTGAGGCCGCTCACCTGCAGGATGCGGGTCCTCGGGTTGCCGCTGGGGTCGGTCTGGAACTGCTGTTCGAGGAGCGCGTAGATCTGGTCCCCGGTGAGCTCCATCCTCGCCACCTGGTTGTCGAAGGGCTGCACCGCGAACAGCTCCCCGAAGGTGACCTCGCCCGCGGCTATGTCGGCCCGGATGCCGCCGGGGTTCATGAAGGCGAAGTCGGCGCCGGCGTACGCCCTCTGCGCGTCGGCGATGAGGTCCCCGAGCGCGCTCTCGCCCGCAGGCGTCGTCGCGCGGGTTATCTCCTCGGCGGCGACCCCGACTACCCGGTTGGCCACCGGGGCTATCTTCCGCTCGTACTCGGCGACGAGCGCGGCGACCTCCGGGTCGGGTGCGATGGCGTCCCGGTAGGTGGTTATGACCTCGGCCTCCGCGCCGACGACGTCCTTCGTCTTGCGGTCTATGCGCAGGTCCACGTCCTCTATCGCGGTGCCGAAGCTGTAGGCCTGCACCAGCAGCTTGCCGTCCACCCGCGTGTCCATGAAGCTGTGGCTGTGCCCGGCGATGACCGCGTCCACCGCGTCGCTCATCTGCGCCGTCTCGGTCACAACCTCGCCTGTTGCTGTCTGCCCGCTCTGGAAGCCGCCGGAGTGGGCGAGCACGACTATCGCCTCTGCGCCCTTCTTCCTGAGCTCTGGGACGTAGCGGTTTACGGTGTCGGAGATGTCCAGGAAGTCGAAGGGGGCGACGGCGTCGGGGATGACGATCTGCTCGGTCTCGGGGGTCACCACCCCGATAAAGCCGATCTTCACGCCCTTGCGCTTGATAACCGCGTAGGGCGGCAGGATCGGGTCGTCCGTGCCGGCCCAGACGGTGTTGGCGGCGATGTAGGGGAACTGTGCACCGGGGAAGTCGGAGTCGGAGGTGTTGACCGGCTCGCCGTCGGGGCCGGTCTTGAACTGGTTGCCGTCGGTCCTCTGCCCGCCTTCGAGGAGGCGGAACATCTCGGTCTTGCCCTCGTCGAACTCGTGGTTGCCCAAAGTGCCGAGGTCGAGGTCCTTCAGGTTCATCGCATAGACGGCGGGCTCGTCGTGGAAGTAGCTCGAGATCAGGGGCGACCCCCCGACGGAGTCCCCGGCGTGGATGCGGATGGTGCCTCTGGGGTTCTCCCGCTCCTCGCGGTCGAGGTAGGCGGCCAGGTACCCGGCGCCGCCGACCGAGCGCCCGTCCACGCTGCGCGGCGACTGCAGCCAGCCGTGGAAGTCGTTGAAGCCCAGGATCTGGACCTCCACGATCCTGCCCTCCGGCGCGGGCTTGCTCTTCTCCGGTCTGGACTCGGCATCCGCCGCCCAGACGACAGACAACGCGAGCGTCAGCGCCGCGGCGAGCGCGACGAGGGCGCTCGTGGATCTGCTCTTTACCATCCGTTCCCCCTATATCCCCTTCGATGCTGTCCGCCCGCGCCCTTCCGCGCCCCTGCAGGCGTCGTTGGCCTGCTCGGCGAGGGCAGCGGCGCGCTTTCTGCCGTCCACGGCGCTCTTGCCGAGCACCGCGTCGAGCCGGTCGGGGAAGTTCGTGAACATCCCGTCCACGCCCGCCGCGATGAGCCGCTCCATCTCCGCGCTCTCGTTGACGGTGTAGGGGTGGACGTCGAGGCAGCGGGCGTGGGCCGCCCTCACGAGCGCGTCGTCCACGTCGTCCTTCGAGGGGCCGATGCCGACCGCGTAGGCCGCTGTGGCGTCGAGCCTGGCCTGGATGGTCTCGCCCGTCTCGGCGCCGGAGAAGAGCTGTATCAGGGGCAGCGAGGGGTCGAGCGCGTGGACCTTCTGCAGACTGGCCGGGCTGAAGGACTGGATGAGGACCTGCCACCGCTCGGCGGCGGGCCTCGTGAGCCCATACTCGTCCATCAGCCGCAGCAGCTCCTCCTCCATCCCGGGGGCGGCCTCGGGGCTCTTGGTCTCGATGTAGTAGTTGACGCTCTTGCGGTATCTCTGGAAGACCTCCTCGAGCGTGGGTATCTCAAGGCCCACGTACTCGGGCCTCGCATACTGCGGGTACGCCTCGTTGAACCAGCTCCCCACGTCGCAGGTCTTTATCTGCGCGAGCGTCTTCTCGCGCACGGGGCCCGTGCAGTCGCCGGGGCCGGATTCGGCCGTCGGCCTCGCCGTCCTGTCCAGCGTCTCGTCGTGCAGGACGACGAGCACGCCGTCGCTGGTCATCTGCAGGTCCTGCTCGATGTAGTCGGCGCCCATCCTGAGCGCCAGGTCGTAGGCGGCGAAGGTGTGCTCCGGCGCGTACCCGGAGGCGCCCCGGTGCCCGACGTTGAGCACCACGTCCTCCGGCTTCTTCGCTCCGGCGGGCCCGGCGGCGAGCAGGATGGCCGCCGCCACCGTGGCCGCTACGAGGGCGGAGAGCGCCACCCTTCTCCCCGTTGCTCCTTGCATAGTCTCCCCCTTCCCGTGGTTTGCGACGCCGGCCCGGTGGCTGCTCGTCACCGGGCCGGTTCCAGCTCGACGGAGTAGAGCGTCTCTCCGCGCAGGTCCTTGAGGCTCACCGTCATGATTTTGGTCTCGCCGTCTATGGCGGCGTGGCCGTAGAACTGCAGGCCGTCGGAGGGCGGCTGATTGGGGTAGTCGGCGGCTCTCTGGAAGACGACCTGCGGGCCGAAGGTAGGGTCGAGCTGGTTGGGTCCGAAGGTGCCGGCGTGCAGGGGGCCGGAGACGAACTCCCAGAAGGGGTCGAAGTCCCGGAAGGCCGCCTGCGACGGGTCGTAGTAATGCGCCGCCGTGTAGTGCACGTCGGCGGTGAGCCAGACGGTATTCCTTATCTTCTCGCGTTTGATGAACGAGAGGAGCTCGGCGAGCTCCAGCTCGCGCCCGAGGGGCGCGCCGGGCCGGGCGTTGGCTATCGCCTCGAAGGCCGCACCGTCGGGGACGACGAGGCCGACGGGCAGGTCGGAGGCGATCACCTTCCAGGTAGCTCGCGAGCGCCTGAGCTCGCGCTTGATCCAGCGGAGCTGGCGCTCGCCGAAGAGCTCGGTGAGCTCGCTCCGGACGGGCTGGTCGTTTGCGGTGTTGGGGCCGCGGTAGGTGCGCAGGTCGAGGAAGAAGATCTCCAGCGAGGAGCCGTAGCTTACCTTGCGGTAGATCTCGCCGCGCCGCCGCAGCGGCAGGTACTCCCGGAAGGCGCGGCGGGCCCGCGCGGCGAGCACGTCCACGTCTTTGACGGTGTAGCGCGGGTCCTCGAGCACCTCGCCCGGGTACCAGTTGTTGGTGACCTCGTGGTCGTCCCACTGGGCGAAGGTGGGGACGGCGGCGTTGAAGCGCAAGAGGTTCTCGTCCAGGAGGTTGTATTTGTAGTTGCCGCGGAACTCGTCGAGCGTCTCGGCGACCTTGGCCTTCTCCTCGGTGAGGACGTTGCGCCAGACGGTGCCATCGGGCAGCGCGACCCGCTCCTCCAGCGGGTTGTCGGCGTAGATGTTGTCGCCGCTGTGGATGAAGAAGTCGGGCTCCTCCCGGAGCATGGTCTCGTAGATCCTCATCCCCCCGAACTCCGGGTTTATGCCCCAGCCCTGCCCGGCGGTGTCCCCGCCCCACACGAAGCTTGCGCCGTGCCCGCGGACGGGGGCGGTGCGGAAGCTGCCGGAGACGGCCTCCCCCACGCGCCCCGGCCTCTCCTCGTCCTCGAAGCGGATGCGGTAGAAGACCTCCTCGCCCGGCGGCAGCCCCCGCAGCTCGAGCCGCGCGGTGAGATCGGTCTGCGGGGTGGCGACGGGGCCCC
>JBFLXF010000014.1:0-13725 GCA_040757515.1 Actinomycetota bacterium | reverse complement strand
CGCCGGATCGCCGAGAAGATCGCGTTCGTCTGCTGGACGACCTCCGCGTAGGTGACGTCGCCCTCCTCGACCATCTTGGCCACCCCCCTCACGTGCCCCTCCACGCTCTTCAGACGCCTGAGCACCGCCACCCGGGTCTGCTTCTGCAAGGCCCTACCTCCCCATCTCCGCCAGCAGATCCCGCACCACGGTCGCATCATGGAACGGCACGTCTCCCCCCGGCAGGTGCTGCACCCTCTCGTGCCCCTTGCCCGCCACCACGACGACATCTCCCGGCCCCGCCATCTCCAATGCGCGCCGGATCGCCGCCCGCCGATCCAGCACGACCTCGACCCTCTCCCGGTCCTCCGCGCCGACGCCGGCGACGACCTCGGCGGCTATCTTCGCCGGATCCTCGGAGTAGGCGTCGTCCGTCGTAACGATGCTCTTCTCCGCGAACCGCGCCGCGACTCTACCCATCTTGGGACGCTTGTCCGGGTCGCGCTCTCCCGCCGCCCCGAAGACGCACAGCACTCGCCCCCCGCCCGTCGTCGCGACCCCGCGCGCCACCCCGAGCACAGCCTCGAGTCCCACGTCGGTGTGGGCGTAGTCCACGACGACCTCGAACCCGCACTCCTCCGCTGTGGCGACGCGCTCGAAGCGCCCGGGCACCTGCCCCATGCGACGCGCCGCGCACTCGACGGCTCCCGCCTCGACCCCCGCCGCGAGCGCGAGCGCGGCCGCTCCCGCGACGTTGAGCACGTTGTATGCGCCGAGCAGCGGTGTCTCAAGCTCCAGCACGCCACCGGGAGACCGCAGAGCGAACGCGGTCCCTCCCCGCCCTTGCCTCACGCTCTCGACGCGGTAATCCGCTTCCTCGCCCTGGCCGAAGAGGAGCACACCCTCGACCTCACGGGCGAGACGCCGGCCCCACGCGTCGTCGGCGTTCGCGAGCTTCGGTCCCTCTGCCCGGTAGAAGAGCTCACGCTTGGTCGCGTAGTAGTTCTCCATCGAGCCGTGCAGGTCGAGGTGATCTCGAGTGAGGTTGGTGAAGAGCGCACCGGCGAAACGCGTGCCCGCGACGCGTTTCAGCGCGATGCCGTGCGAGGAGACCTCCATCACCGCCCGGACGGCCCCCGCGTCGCGCATCGCCGCGAGCGTGGCCTGTACCTCAGTGGCCTCCGGCGTCGTGCGCGTCGCCGGACGCCGCTCGCCGCCGTAGATCGTCTCGACGGTCGTCATCAGGCCGCAACGCCTCTCCCCACACGCCCCAGCCAGAATCGAGTACAGAGCATAGGAGGTGGTGGTCTTGCCGTTAGTCCCCGTCACTCCATAGATCTCCATCCCCTCCGACGGATGCCCGTAGACGGCGCAGGCCATGGCGGCGAGGGCATCGCGCGCGTCGGGGACGACGACCGCCGGTACCCCAGGCACCTCCCTCTCGGCGACGACGAGGACGGCACCGCGACGCACGGCCTCGGGGACGAACTCCGCCCCGTCGCGCTTGAAGCCCGGAACCGCGACAAAGGCGAAGCCCGGCTCGACCGCACGCGAGTCGTGAGCGACACCCGTCACGCGCTCTACTCCCGCAGGCGGCGCAGCGCCCAGTATCTCCGTCAGTGCGGGACGTTCCAGGACCACGTCGGGTAGTGTAGCAAGAGAGACCATCGAAACATCTACGAAATATCTTCGCAACATACGCGAAACGCCCGTTTATCGGGTGCGCGAGCGGCCTGGAGGCGTCAAAATTGTGGCTGTGACGTTGTTAGCTTCCACATGTAGTGTTACCCTACCCGAGTTATTTTCACGAACGTTAAACCGTTCCGTAACGAGCAGGCGACCGCGAGTGCAGGAGAGGAGATAGATGGCGACTGAGGACACCGTTATGCTGGCCGAGCGCGCCGACGAGCTTCTCAGCCGGGGACGGAGCCAGGGTTTTCTCAGTACGGAAGAAGTGGCAGAACTCCTGCAGGACGGTGACCTCTCCGCCACCGAGGTAGAAGACTTCTATACGGCGCTGGAGGAGGAGGAGATCTCGCTCGTCGGTGGCGAGGAGTCCGGAGGCGAGACGGAGGCGAGCCCGGAGGCGCGTTCGGCGGAGACGCCGATGGTCCAGATGGCTCATGCGGTCGCCACCGGCGACTCCATACGGATGTATCTCGCCGAGATCGGGCGCGTCCCGCTGCTGACGCATGCCGACGAGATCCGGCTGGCCCGAGGGATAGCCCGCGGCTGCAAGAGGAGCAAGGACAGGCTAGTGGAGGCGAATCTGAGGCTCGTCGTCTCCATCGCCAAGAAGTACCGCAACCGCGGGGTCGCCTTTCTCGACCTGATCCAGGAGGGCAATCTGGGCCTCATCCGGGCCGCCGAGAAGTTCGACCCGGACAAGGGCTTCAAGTTCTCCACCTACGCGACCTGGTGGATAAGACAGGCCATTACCCGAGCCATCGCGGATAAGGGCCGTACCATCCGCATCCCGGTTCACATGGTCGAGAAGGTCAACAAGTTTCACCGCACCCAGCGCAGGATGACCCAGGCTCTGGGCCGCGAGCCCACCGACGAGGAGATAGCGGTCGAGCTCGAGGTGCCGGTCGAGGAGATACTCAGGCTACGCGAGATCTCTCAGCGCTCCATCTCGCTCGAGACCCCGGTCGGCGAGGACGACTCCTCCTCTCTCGGGGACTTTCTCGAGGACGCCACCGCCGTCACCCCAACCGACGCGGTGAGCGAGTCGCTGCTGAAGGCGCAGCTGCGCGAGGCGCTCGACGAGTTGCCCGAGCGGGAGCGCCAGATCATCGAGTTACGCTTCGGGATGAAAGACGACCGGCCCCGGACTCTCGAAGAGGTCGGTCGCGAGTTCGACATCACCCGCGAGCGGGTGCGCCAGATCCAGATGAAGACCCTCAACCTCCTGCGCGAGCAGCGCCGCACCCAGAACTTGCGCGAGTTCCTCCGGTAGTTGAGTGGGGACGGACTACACGAGTTCGTCTGCGAGGTGGCGCGGCGGGCGGGGGAGCTCCAGCTCTCCCGCTACCAGAACCCCGGCGACATAAGGGAGAAGGCGCCCAAAGACCTCGTCACCGAGGTAGACCTCCTGTGTGAGGAGCTTATGGTGAGCGCCATCGAGGAGCGCTACCCGGATGATGCCATACTCTCCGAGGAGCGCGGCGGCGAGGTCTCGCAGGACGGACGCACGTGGCTGCTGGACCCGGTAGACGGCACGGCCAACTTCTCACGCTCGAACCCGCTTTTCTGCGCCTGCGTCTCGGTCGTGGAGAGCGAGCGGGTGACCCACGCGGCCGTCGCCGCACCGCGGCTCGGGGACCTCTATCATGCCTCTTCGGGCGGCGGAGCTTGGCGCGATTCCGCAGATGGGCGCATCCGGCTGCGCGTCAGCGAAACTGAGACCCTTGAGCACGCCTTCGTCGGGGCCGACCTATCCTTCACGACGAGCAACGGCGTCGCGCGCAGCCCGCACCGGGAAGCGCTGGAAGAGATCTTCACCTCCTGCTGGCAGCTGCGCTCACTCGGCAGCGCCGGGGTTCGGGGGGCCTGGATCGCCGCCGGATACCTCGACGTCTCCGTCGGCACCCGCAACACTCCCTGGGACTACGCCCCCACCGCCCTGCTGGTCTCCGAGGCAGGCGGCAGGGCCACCGACCTGGACGGAACACCCTGGTCCCTCGAGTCGGAGGGTCTTGTAGCCGCCAACTCCATCCTTCACGCAGAGGTACTGGACATCCTCGGAAGAGGGTAGACCGCCGGTAATCCTCTCGGGGGGAGATCTCGTATCAGTCGAAGAAGAGATCGTCCTCGAACGGGAAGCTGTTCCCGCCTGAGGAGCCGGGCGGGCGCTGTTGGGGCGCCGGCTGTATCGGTTGCTGGGGCGCCGGCTGCGGCTGCGGGCGTTGAGGACGTTGAGGCCTCGGCTCCGGGACGATCACCGGCTCCACGATCTGGGGCTGTTCGAACGAGAAGCCCTGTCCCTGAGGATCCGACCCTTCCTCGAAGCCGGTCGTCTCATCGCTCGTTGTCTCGCCGCGGTTCTTCACCTCGAGTTCGAAGTCCGGACTCGGCACATCGAACTGCTGCACCGGGTAGTATTGCACGGCACCCTGCATGTACAGCGACCAGATATCCAGCGGGTAGTTCTCGCCGTTGATCTCCGGCAGGCCGTTTATGTTGACCATCGAACGTCGCTCGCCCGGGTAGCCGACCCACACGCTCGTACTGAGTTGCGGGATGTAACCGACGTACCAGGCGTCGGCGAACTCCTCGGTCGTCCCCGTCTTGCCCGCCGACGGACGCCCTATCTCCGCATCCAGGTTATGGAACTGGCTCGCCGTCCCGCGCTCCACGACCGCCCGCAGCGTCTCCGTGACAACGGCGGCCTCGTCGCGCGAGAGCGCCCGGCTCGGCTCCAGCTTGTGCTCCTCGACCACGACCTCTTCGCCGTTCTCCTCTTCTCTGGTCACCTTCTCGATCAGGTAGGGCTCCATGTGCACGCCCGAGTTTGCGAAGGTGGCGTAGGCCGAGGCCATCTCCAGGGGGTTGACGCCCTTGCCTAGACCGCCTATCGCCGAGGAGAGGTAGGGTTCGATCTCGCTCTCTATCCCGAGCTCGTGCGCCATCTCGACGACGTTCTCCATCCCGAGGTCCTGCGCTAGCTGCACGTAGACCGTGTTATCCGACTGGGCCGTGGCCTCCTCTATCGTGATCGGACCGCGCTCGATGTTGGCGTAGTTGGAGACCTCGTAGTACGGCTCCTGCCCGCCCGGCGGCAGCGGTATGCGCAGATCCTTCGAGACGTAGATGCTCTCTGGGGAGATGCCCTGATCTATCGCCTCGGCGAGCACGAAGGGCTTGAACGAGCTGCCCGGCTGCCGCTCGGCCTGGGTCGCCAGATTGAACTTCACCTTCCGGAAATCCGAGCCGCCGACCATCGCCCGCACCGCACCCGTGCCCGGCTCGACCGAAACCAGCGCCGCCGAGGGTCCCCCTTCCTCGGGGTTCACGATGGCATCCACCGCCTCGCTCGCCAGCTCCTGCAGCTGCGGGTCGAGGGTGGTGTAGATCTTCAACCCGCCCTCATAGACCATCTCGTCGCCGTACTGCTCGGCCAGTTCCTTGCGCACGGCGTTCAGGAAGTACTCGTTGTCGTTTTCATACTGCACCCGGCCCCGGCTCAACTCGATGGGAGCCTCGACGGCCTTTGCATGCTGCTCGCGGGTTATGTAGCCGTACTGGAGCATCTTGTCCAGCACGACGTTGCGCCGCTTTCTGGCGCTCTCGGGATCGGTGAACGGATCGTAGGCGCTGGGTAGGTTGATGATCCCCGCGAGCATCGCCGACTCCGGCAGCGTGAGCTCGGAGGCGCTCTTGTTGAAGTAGGTCCTCGCGGCGGCCTCCGCGCCGTAGGCGTTCGCCCCGAAGTAGACGGTGTTCAGGTACTGCTCCAGGATCTCCTTCTTCGAGTGCTCCTTCTCGTACTGCCAGGCCAGCGACGCTTCGACGAACTTGCGCTCGAAGCTCGGGATGGAGCGCTTCTCCTGGGCGATGTAGGTGTTCTTGATGAGCTGCTGGGTGATCGTCGAACCGCCCTCCTGGATGGAGAGGTTCTCGATGTTCTGCTTGGCGGCGCGAGCTATGGCTTCAAAGTCGAGCCCCCTATGCTCGTAGAAGCGATGATCCTCTATGGCGACCACGGCGTCCTGGAGCGTCTGGTCTATCTCCTTGAGGTCAACGACAAAGCGATTCTGTACCCCGTAGAGCTCGTCTACGACGTTGCCCTCGGCATCGTAGACGATGGAGGTCTGCGCCAGCTCCTGCGAGGAGTAGTTGTCCAGATCCGGCATCTCCGCCGCCAGCGTACGATAGGTGTAAGAGAAACTGGCGACGAGACCCACGAGCCCGAGAATGCACAGCCCGCAGAAGAGCAAGAATACGGTCCTTATCCTCGACCACCACCTGCCCCTCCGCTGCATCCGGCGCCGGCGCCGGTTCATCCTCACGAGGGTCTCATGCTGCATGGAGCAGATATTATACAAGACATGCAAGCAACCCCCGGAAGGAGACCCGAGATCGAGCGCAACGGCCTCCCGCGAAAGCTGTTCCCCGCCCTTGCCGGCAACGCCGTCGTCTATCTGAACTCGGGCGGCAGCGGACCGCCTCCTCGCTACGTACTCTCGGCCATGCGGGAGGCCGAAGATCTACTCTGCGGCCCGGCCTATCTGGAGGGCGCCGGCCTCTACGCGCACCAGAAGGCGGCCAACGAGCGTGCCCGCCGGGCCGTCGCGGGCCTGGTCGGAGCCTCCCCCGACGACATAGCCCTTACGCAGAACACCACCCACGGGATAAACCTGGGCGTCCTCTCCCTCAACTGGCGCGAGGGCGACGAAGTCCTCTCCACCACCACCGAGCACCCGGGATGCCTCGTCCCCCTGCACAACCTCTCCCGCCGCTTTGCGGTGAAGATCAGGCTCCTCTCCCCGCCGATGACCCCCGAGAAGATCGAGGCTGCCCTGGCGCCCCGCACGCGCCTCATCGCCCTCTCGCACGTGGACTGGACGAGCGGCGAGGTCGTGCCGCTCGCAGAGATCTGCGCCGTCGCCCGCGAGCGCGGCGTGCTCACCCTCGTGGACGGCGCCCAGTCCGTCGGCAACATAGCCGTTGACGTCCCCGCCACAGGCGCAGACCTCTACGCCTTCACCGGCCACAAGTGGCTGCTCGGCCCCGAAGGCATGGGTGCCCTCTACATCAGGCCGGGTTTGGACGGAGAGGAGGTCTTCAGCCCGAACGTCGGCTACGCGGCGCTCCAGGACCCCGCCGACTTCGAGGTCACGGGCGGTTACGAGCTGCGAGGGGACGCCCGGCGCTTCGAAGCCTCGACGCCGAGCCCCACCCTCTCAGCGGGCCTCGCCGCCGCAGCGGAGGCCGCCACGGAGCGCGGCGCGGCCGGCATCGAGGGCATCCGTGCTCGGGCGCAGCGCCTCACCGATCTCCTCTTGGAGCTGCCAGGCGTGAGGCTCCGCTCTCCGCAGCCGGCCCGCAGCGGGCTGGTGAGCTTCGAGATCGAGAGCCTGGCGGCGAAGGACGCCGTCGGGAGGCTGTTGGAGACGGGATTCGTCCTGCGCTACATCCCGGAGCCGCACCCCTACGTCCGGGCGAGCACCCACCTCTTCAACGAACTCGATGAGCTCGAGGCGCTGGCGGAGGCGGTCGCGAAGCTATAGCCCCAGCAGGACGTCCACCGCAGAGCCGAGATCGGGGACGAGGTAGTCGGGACGGGCGTCGCGCAGGGCCTTCTCGGAGAAGGCCCCCCAACTCACAGCGACGCTCGTCAGGCCCGCGGCCCGCGCGGCGGCGACGTCGTGGGGCGAGTCGCCGACGTAGGCGGCCTCCCCGGAAGGCACGCCGCCGAGCACCTCCAGCCCTTTCAGGAGCGGCTCCGGGCGGGGCTTGTGCTCGGAGGTGTCCTCCATCGTGATCCAGGCGTCCACCACCGGACCGAGACCCGGGAAGCGGTTTAGGGCCATCTTCACGCTCTTGCGGCGCTTGGAGGTTACGACGGCGACTCTGACGCCCGCCGAGTGCAGGCGGGCCAGAGCGTCCTCGACGCCGGGGAACTCCTTTATGAGGTCGTCGTGGTGAGTCTCGTGGTGCAGGCGGTATGACTCCAGGAGCCGCTCGACGAGAACGGTACGCTCGGGTACCTCGCCGACGAGCAGCTCCATCTGCCTGGGAAGGGGCGTTCCGACGCCGGACATCAGCTCGTCGCGTGGTATCTCGCGGCCCAGAACCTCGGCGGTGGCGTGGCGCAGGCCCTGGTAGATCATCTCCGTTGTGTCCACCAGCGTACCGTCGAAGTCGAAGAGGGCGGCCCGGAGCGCCACTCAGCCCCACCCGTTCTCGGAAAGGAGGGATCCGACATCCCAGGAGTCCAGCTCCTCCAGGCCCGCCTCGTCGGTCAGCCGCAGGTGGATGGGGGTCACGCTGATCTCGCCCGCCGCGATGGCGGCGAAGTCGGTCCCCTCGCCGTCGTGGTGGCCGGGCGGGTTGTTGTAGATGTCGTAGCCCACGCGGCCGTCGTCGCCGTGGACCTCGATCAGCTCGTCCTTGTAGAAGCGGCGCCCCAGACGCGTAACCCTGGCCCCCTTCAGCTCCCCGAAGTCCAGGTTCGGAGCGTTGACATTCAGAACTCTCCCCGGCGGCAGACCCTTGTGGGCGATACTGGCAAGCCGGGCGGTGAACTCGGCGACCGGCTCGAAATGCAGCTCCTCCTCCTCACCCGTGTGCCAGGGCCGTCCAATGCTGAGAGAGACCGCGATACCGGGGACCCCGATCACTATCCCCTCCAGAGCCCCCGCGACCGTGCCCGAGTAGGTGATGTCGTCGCCGAGGTTCTCGCCGTGGTTTATCCCGGAGACGACCAGCTCGGGCTCGAAGTCCATGAGGCCCAGGGCCACGAGACGCACGCAATCGACGGGCGTACCGGTACAGGCGTAGCCCGTGCCGCCATCGGCCATCTTGCGCTCCTCGACATGCAGCGAGCGTCCGAAGGAGATGCTCCGGCCCACCCCGGAACGGTTGCAGTCCGGGGCGACGGTGAGCACGTCGCCGACCTTCTCCAGCGCCCGCCGGGCCGCAAGCAGCCCCGGAGCATCGATCCCGTCGTCGTTTGTGAGCACTATACGCATCGCAAAACACCTGCCGTCCGGCCCTTCTGCAGGCCGCTTCTTCAGAATGGGGGCACAGATTCTATCACCAGATCCCCCTGCGGCAGGTCAGCCGGTAAGCAACGCGGCGCCGCCCTCCAGGAGCCGGACCACTTCCTCGGCGGGCAACGGCGCGCTCAGGTGGTATCCCTGGGCGAGATCGCAGTCGCGCTCACGCAGGAACGAGAGCTGCTCCGCAGTCTCGACCCCCTCGGCGACCACCTCTAGACGCAGGTTGTGCGCGAGCCCGATAACGGCGGCGGTTATGGCGGCATCATCCGGGTCGACCGGCACGTCTCTAACGAAGGAGCGGTCTATCTTGAGCACGTCTATGGGGAGGCTCTTGAGGTAGTAGAGCGACGAGTAGCCGGTACCGAAGTCGTCTATGGAGACCCGGACGCCTTCGACGTGGTGCTTGAGCTCCCTCAGCAGCCGGGAGGTAGCCTCTATATCCTCCATGAGCAGACTCTCGGTCACCTCCAGCTCGAGCAGCGCCGGCTCTAGACCGGTCTTCGCGAGCGCCCCGGCCACGAGGCCCGGAAGATCCTGGTGGCGCCCGAACTGCCGCGCCGAGAGGTTCACCGCCACTCGCAACGCCGGGAGGCCCTGCTCGCTCCAGACCTTCGCCTGCCGGCAGGCGGCCTCTATTACCCAGCGCCCCACGTCCGAGATCATGCCCGTCTCTTCCAGCAGGGGAATGAACCGCCCCGGCGGCACGAGGCCCATCTGCGGGTGCTGCCAGCGCAGCAGAGCCTCCACTCCGACGACGTATCCTGTGCGCAGGTCAACCTGCGGCTGGTAGTGGAGCAGAAACTCTCCGCGGCGCTGCGCCTGGCGTAGCCCGTTCTCCAGAGTCAGCCGCTCGAAAGCCCGGACGTTCATCTCCTCGGTGTAGAACTCGTAATGGTTCCGTCCCCGCTCTTTGGCCCGGTACATGGCGGTATCCGCATCCATGAGAATGTCCTCCAGGCCGGAGGGCGGATGGACGGCTATCCCGATGCTCGCCGTCATCGAGACCTCGTGGCCGCCCACGGAGACGGGCTCGGAGATGATCTCCAGAAGGTCTCGCGCCACCTGAGCGGCGTCGTGCGCTTCGGCGAGGTTCTCGAGGATGATGGCGAACTCGTCTCCTCCGAGACGAGCCACCGTGTCGCTCTCCCGCAGCCGTCCCCGGATGCGCGCGGCAACCTCCCGCAGAAGCTCATCGCCCCCCATATGTCCGAAGGTGTCGTTGATGACCTTGAAGCGGTCTAGATCCACGAACATCAGCGCCACCCTGCCGGAGCTACGTCCGGCGCGGGCCAGCGCCTGTTCCAGACGGTCCTGAAAGAGCGCGCGGTTGGCAAGCCCGGTGAGGTGATCGTACTGCGCCAGGTACGCCATGCGCTGCTCGGCGCGCTTGCGCTCGATAGCGTAACGGATGGAGCGCGCGATCAGGTCGCCGTCGCCCTGCCCTTTGACCAGGTAATCCTCCGCGCCCACCTTGATCGCCCGCAGCGCCGTCTCCTCGTCGTCCCGGCCACTTAAGACCACGAGCGGGATCTGCGGCACCGCCGCCCGCATCCGGTCCACCGTCTCCAGCCCCGAGGAGTCCGGGAGGGTGAGGTCCAGGAGCACCACGTCGAAGGCGCGTCTCTCCAGCAACTCCAGCGCCTCCAGCAACCGCTCCGCCCGGACGACTTCGAAGCCCGTAACCCGGGCCTCCTCAAGCAGGATCTCGACCAGCCGCGCATCCCCGGGGTTATCCTCGACCAGCAGGACCGGGACGGCATTCTCCTCGCCCGAGACCAACCTAACCGTCCTCTACCCTCGGGAGCTTCACGATGGTGAACCAGAAATTCTCTATCGCCTGCACCACCTCTATAAAGCGGTCGAGATCTATCGGTTTTACGATAAAGGCGTTGGCGTGCAGGTCGTAGGTCCTTACCAAATCCCGTTCCGCCTCAGAGGTCGTCAGTACCACCACGGGCACGAACCTGAGGCCCGGGTCACCCTTTATCTCCGCCAGTACCTCGCGTCCATCCTTCTTCGGAAGGTTGAGGTCGAGCAAGACCAGATCCGGCAGCGAGGCCTCCGCGTACTCTCCCTGGCGCCTGAGGTATCTCATCGCCTCGACGCCATCGGTGACATGATGGAGCCTGGTGAAGACCTTGCCGTCCTTGAGAGCCTCCTCGGCCAGCCGCGCATCCCCCGGGTTGTCTTCGACCAAGAGGATCTCGACGGGCTCGACGTTGGTCCTTCTCATTCGGCTCCTTTCTTCGGACACCGCCGCATCGAACAGGAAGAGGTCTGGCATCTCAACGGAGATGAACTCGCCCTCCCGGCGAAAGAATCGAGCGGCCTCCCCGGCGCCTCTCACGAGGCGCAGCCTCGCGCGCACGCCGCTGAGCTCCAGCAGATCCTTCGTCCTGCTGACGTCCCCGGGATCGTTTCTGCACCAGCAAGACCTCGATAGGCTCTCCAGCCTGCCGGCAAGCCATCCTACCCCCCGCCGTCTCTCAGGGTGAAGTAAAAGGTCGAGCCTCTCCCCGGCTCGGACTCCACCCATATCCTGCCGCCGTGGCGCTCTACTATCTTCTTGCACACCGCCAGCCCGATGCCGGTACCACCGTACTCGCTGCGGTTGTGCAGACGCTGGAAGATCACGAAGATCCTCTCGGCATACTGCCGTTCGATGCCAACGCCGTTGTCGCTAACGGAGAAGAGCCACTCTCCGTCTCGCCTCCTGGCGGCGACGCGTACCCGCGGCGGCTCCTCGCGGCGGAACTTGATCGCGTTGGAGATCAGATTCTGAAAGAGCTGCACGAGCTGGATCTCGTCTCCGAGCACGATCGGGAGGCTTTCGGCTCTCACCTGCGCTCCGGTCTCTCTTATCGTGACGCTCAGGTTGTCCCGCGCGGCCGCGAAGGCAGCGTTCGCGTCCGCCGGCGCGAGCGGCTTGCCGCGGGTGCCCACCCGCGAGTAGGTGAGCAGGTCGTTTATCAGGGCCTGCATCCTCTCGGCCCCGTCCACTGCGTAGCCGATAAACTCGTCGGCGGTCTCGTCGAGCCTGCCGCGGTAGCGGCGGGCGAGCAGCTGCGTGTAGCTCGCCACCATCCTCAAAGGCTCCTGCAGATCGTGGGAGGCCACGTAGGCGAACTGCTCGAGTTCGGCGTTGGAGCGCCGCAGGTCCTCCACGAGCCGGGCCAGTTCCATCTCCGCCCGCCTGCGGGCCTCCAGCTCCCGTTGCGCCGCCTCGTAGAGCCGGACGCTATCCAGGGCGACCGAAGCGAGGGCGGCGAACCTGCTCAGCAGGGCCATCTCGTCGGGTCCGAACTCGCGCCCCTCATCGAGATACGCCAGCTCCAGGACCCCCACCACCCGCCGCTGCGACCGCAGCGGGACCCCGGCGATGGCGCGCACCCCGGCCTCCAGAGTCGGCAGCCGGTCCTCCCAGACGTCGTAGTCGCCCACGACCAGGGGCTCCCCGTCCCGGTAGACCCGTCCGGCCAACCCCTCTCCGGGACGGATGCCGTACCCCACATACCCGGCGAAGATGCCCGAGCCCAACCGCACCTCCAGTCTCTGGCCCGTCGCGTCCGCCAGGCAGACGAATCCATGAGGCGTGCCCAGCAGCTTTCCGGTTCGCTCCAGAAGGCTGTGCAGCAGGTCCGCAGGCTCCAGGCGTTCTATCAGCCCGAGCGTCGTCTCGTGCAACCCTTCCAGGTAGGCGTTCTGTTTGCGCAGGGTCTCCTCGATTCGCTTCTGCTCGGTTACGTCGAAGACGACGCCCTGCCAGTAGAGAGGGTTGCCCTCCTCGTCGCGTATGAGCACCGCCTCATCCCGGACCCAGATCACGCGTCCGTCCCGGGTGAACTGCCGGTACTCCACCCGGAAGGGTTCCCCGGTCTCGTCGGTGAGCGCGTCCTCGGCCAGCACCCGTTCCCGGTCCTCCGGATGCAGCAGGCGGGGGAAGAGGTCGGGATCCGAGATCCACTCCTCTGCCGAATAGCCGAACATCGCCTCGATCTGCGGGCTCACGTAGAGAAGATTGGTAACCCGCTCCCTGGCGTCTATCGCCTCCACGTAGGTTACGGCGGGGAGCTGCTCGACGAGCGCCCGGAAGCGGGCCTCGGCCTCCCTGAGGCTCGCGTTCGCCCCAGCTAGCTCCGCGGTCCGCTCGCGGACCCGCGCCTCCAGCTCCTCGTGAGTGCGCCTGAGCGCCTCTTCCGCCTCCTTGCGCGCGGTCACGTCGCGCACGATGGCGAGCACGTAGCGCCTCCCGTCCGTCGACCCCCCGGCGCTCTCAACGGGGCTCAGGCTCATCTCGATCCTTATCTCCTCCCCATCCTTGTGCAGGGCAGGCAGATCCAGCAGCGCCTCGGAGTCTATGTAACGCCCGTGTCCCGTCTCGCGGTAGCGGGACATCCCTTCCCTGTGGCGCTCCCTGAGCCGCTCCGGAACAAGCTCCTCGACGCTCATCCCCACGGCCTCGGAGGCCGACCAACCGAAGACCCGGCTCGCAGCAGGGTTCCAGAGCACGATGCGCCCGCTCGCGGCCTCCGCCACGATCACGGCGTCCCGCACGCGGTCGAAGAGCTGCCCGATCCCCAGATCCCCCGGGCGCAGGATATGTTCTCTGCCGCCGCGACCTCCGGCCGGCGGGCCTTGAGATATACTCACCGGCTGCCGGTCCCGCAAACGAAGTTCACCCTCTGCGATGTTCCCTCCCTCTACTCCCGAAGAGCCGGGATAAGCGCGGCCACGAGCGCCTCGCGGAGGCATTGTAAATGCATACGGGCGCAACATGCATCCCTGCCAAGCCCGAAAATCTGCATTTTTCAGGCCGATTCAGCCTTTCTTGCGGGTTCCAGAGGCCGGTCAGGTGCACATTCAAGTAGACAGGGCTCCACATATGCGGTAGCTTACCGGCCATGAGGAGCATCGATGAGCGGGTTGTTGTGCCCGCAGACGCCGCAGAGTGGTTCGAGCATCGTTCGTACGACCACGAACAGTTCTCGGACCTCGTAGAGCTCGGTCGCAGGAAGCGAGA
>JBFLXF010000013.1:0-13792 GCA_040757515.1 Actinomycetota bacterium | reverse complement strand
GGCGGCTTCGAGTTCAACGCCGACGGGGAGCTCATCGGCGACGAGCCCGCCACCTTCGAGGTCATCCCCCGTGCCCTCAAGGTGATCGTCGGTCCCGGCTACACTCCGGAGCCACCGCGATGAGCGGCGACACCGTCAGAGTACTCTTCTTCGGAGCCGCTGCGGACCGCGCGGGGACGCGCCAGGCGGAGCTGCAGGTGAGCGGCGGCGCGACGCTCGATGAGCTGTGGGACGAGATAGCCGAGCGCTACCCGGAGCTCTCTTCTATGCGCGAAAACCTGGCCTTCGCCGTGAACGGCGAGTACGCCCGCGGAGACGCCGTGGTCTCCCCCGGCGACGAGGTAGCCGTCCTGCCGCCGGTCTCGGGGGGCTAGCGTGTTCGGGATAGTCGAAGAGAGGATAGACGTCGGGGCGCTCGTGGCGGGAGCGCAGAGGCCGGACTGCGGCGCGGTCTCCATCTTCGTCGGCACCACGAGGGTGGATGAGGCCGGGGAGGCGGCGGTCGAACGCCTGGAGTATGAGGCGTACCGTCCGATGGCCGAGCGGAAGCTCGAGGAGATCGGAACGGAGATAAAGGAGCGGTGGGACGTGCGCCACGTCGCCATCGTACACCGCGTCGGGCGCGTGGACCCCGGCGAGGCGAGCGTCGCGATAGTCGTCGCCTCGCCTCATCGCGGGGCGGCCTTCGAGGCCAGCCGCTACGCGATCGAGCGGATAAAGGAGATCGTGCCGATCTGGAAGCGCGAGATCTGGTCCGACGGCTACGTCTGGGTCGGAAGCCAGGTGGGCACCCGCCCCTCCACCAGAGAAGCAGCGCATAGAAGATAAGCGCCCCGGCCAGGAGCAACCCGCCCGCCACCTCCTCCCTCTCGAGCCTGACCTCCGGCCTGCCGGATCTCAGGCCGGCGGCGTGGCCGAGCACCTCCGCAGCCACGAGCCGGGGCTCCAGGGCGGCGCAGGATGTCCTCGGCCGTCCCTGCGTCCGGCTTCGTCTCCCACCTCCCCTCCTCCGCCGTGCCGCCGAGAACCGCGACTTCCGCACCGTTCACGAAGGTCATTCTATCCTCCTCCGGGCGGGAACCGTGCGGGGGACGCGTCCGCTTTCCGCGCCCCGGGTTATACTCAGCCTCCTTGGGCAAGACGCGCGAAACAGGCGGGATGGACTTCGGGATCCGGGTTGGGGCGGTCGTGGCACGGGACGGCGCCCTGCTCCTCGTGCGCCACGAGAAGCCGGACCGGGAGCCATACTGGGTGCTGCCGGGCGGGCGACTGGAGCCGGGCGAGACGATCCCCGAGTGCGCCGCCCGCGAGCTCACCGAGGAGACGGGCCTCGCCGCCCGCTTCGGCGGCGTCCTCTACGTGAGCGAGTTCCTGCGCGAGGGCCGCCACACGGTGGACGTCACCGCCCGCATGGAACCCGAGGACGGCGCCGAGGCGCACCTGGGACACGACCCGGAGGTCGAGCCGGGCGCGGAGCCGACGCTGCGAGAGGTGCGCTGGGTCGGTGTCGAGGAGCTGCGAGGGCTGAACCTGCTGCCCCCGCGCCTGAAGGAGCGCCTGCTCGCGGACGCCGCGGACGGCTGGTCCCCCGACGCCGTCTACCTGGGGAGCGGAGATTAGCGACCCGCAGCAGACGCTCCTCTCCGTGATCGCGATGAACGTCGTGCTCGCCTCCCTGACGGTCGGGCTGTTCTGGCTCTGCGTCCTCGTGGCGCGGGCACTCGGCAGAGACGCCAGCTACTCACTCGCCGCGCTCGGGTTCGCCAGGCCCAGGGTAGGGCTGCTCGCGGGCGCGGGGCTCGGTGTTGCGGTCGGGGTGGGCACCCTGATCGTGAGCGCGATACTGAACCCGCTCAGCGTCCTCGTCCTCGAGCGCCTGGGCTACCCCACCGGCTCCCGCGTCCAGCAACCGTTCATGCAGGGCCTCGAAGGCTGGGTGCGTGAGAGCCCGCAGCTGGCGGTGCCGGTCATAGTCTTCACCGTCGTCATCTTCGGGCCTTTCGTGGAGGAGCTCGTCTTCCGGGGCGCTATCTTCGGCGGTCTCTACCGCCTCGCCCGTGCGGTGCCGAGGGTGTTCGGCGCGCGCAAGGACCCGGCGGGCGCGGTCCGCAAGACGGCCTTCGCACTCTCGGCGCTCGCCTCCTCGGTCTTCTTCGCCCTCCTGCACCTCGAGCCGGTCCTCTTGCCCGCCCTGCTGGTGCTCGCGTTCGCCCTCTGCGTCCTCTACGCCCGTACCGGGAGCCTGCTGCCTCCCTTCCTCGCCCACGCCACCTTCAACTCCTTTGCCACGACCTTCATCATCCTCAGCGGGCTCGGCGTCCTCGAGTTACCCGTCTAAAGGTGCGACCGCGCCCTCTATTTCTTAGAACGTCGGCACCTTACCGCGTTCATCTCGCACAGCGCCGGGTTAAAGAACATGGCCAGCGTCAACGCCAGGTAGACCAGACCGCTCTATTCGCGAACCGCTCTAGAATCGGGGCGAGAGCAGTCGAAAGGAGACATGCATGGCGGATCACCCCCATGTCGCGCGCGAAGCTGACCTGGAGTGGGAGGAGCAGTCGCACGGGGAGAGGTTCGGCTTCCGGCGCAAGAGGCTCGGCGCCGCCACCGGCGGGAAGAAGCTCGGGTGCAGCCTGTATGAGGTGGAGCCGGGCCGCAGGGCGTGGCCCTACCACTACCACCTCGCGAACGAGGAGGCGATCTACGTCCTCGAAGGCTCGGGGACGCTAAGGATCGGGGACAATGAGGTTCCAGTCTCCACGGGCGACTACGTCGCGCTGCCGGTCGGCGAAGCGACGGCGCACCAGCTTATCAACACTTCAGAGGCGCCACTGCGCTACCTCTGCTTCTCGACCGCGCTGGAGCCGGACGTGATGGTCTACCCGGACTCGAACAAGGTCGGGATCTTCGGCGGCTCCCCGCCCGGAGGCCCCAGGGAGAAGAGGACCTTCTCCAAATTCTTGAGGCTCGACGCCGAGGTCGGCTACTACGAGGGCGAGGAGTAACAAAAAACGAGCCCCCGGAGCGGATCCGGGGGCCGTACCCTTTGAGCGTTACGCAGGTATCTTTGTTCCAGCACGTCCGCCTGCAACTACCGAAGAGGCGGAAATAGGAAGTAACCCGGCGTCCCGCGGGATTTTGCGGGCCCTAGGTCAGAGCCACCTCTTCCAGAAGATACCGGCGACTACTACTCGGTGCGTCTATCTGGATCACCTCCCTTCCGTGCCGTCAACTGGGGCAAGTGTATCACCCCTGCTCCGCGCGCCACAAGAGAACTCTTTAACTTTTGTTTCGGTTCTCCAGGCGATGGCGCAGAAGATCGAAGGCCGCATTGGCGCTGCGCTCCCTGACGGCGGCCCTGGAGCACGCCCAGGCGGAGAGGTCGAGCCGCCTGGCATCCGTCCCCGAGGCGCTGGCGAGCCCGACCCACACGAGCCCCACGGGCTTCTCCTCGCTACCGCCCTCGGGTCCGGCTATCCCGGTGACCGAGAGCCCGTGATCGGCGCCGGAGAGCTTTCGGACGCCCTCGGCCATCTTGCGCGCGACGGGCTCGGAGACGGCGCCGTGCTCCTCCAGCAGCTCGCGCGGCACCCCGAGCAGGCGCTCCTTGGCCTCGTCGGAGTAGGTGATGACTCCCTCGAGGAAGTACGCCGAGGCCCCCGGCGCGTCCGTGATGCGCTTGGCGAGCAGCCCCCCGGTGCAGCTCTCCGCGAGGGCGAGGGTCTCGCCGCGGGACTCGAGCAGGCGTCCGACGGCGCTCTCCAGCGTCTCGTCGTCCTCGCCGAAGTAGTAGTCCCCGAGCCTCGCGAGGATACCCTCGGCAACCGGGGCGATCTTCCTCTCCGCCTCCTCCGTCGTAGCGGCGCGGGTGGTGATGCGCAGACGCACTTTGCCCTCGCTCGCCAAAGGGGCGACGGTCGGGTCGGAGGCGTCGAGGTACTCCTGCACCCTCTCGGCGAGGGCGGACTCCCCGATCCCGGCAAACCAGAGCGTCCTGGAGACGATGGAACCCTCGCTGCGCGCCCGGATGGCGGGCTCCAGGGTGTCCCGGAACATCCGCTTCATCTCCCCCGGCACGCCGGGGAGCGTCGCGAAGAGGGTGCCCTCGTGCTCGTAGAGCGCCCCCATTGCGGTGCCGAGAGGGTTCGGTATGAGCTGCGTCCCCTCCGGGAAGAGGGCCTGCTTGTAGTTGGAGGGCGTGGGCTTGCGCCCGAAGCGGCGGAACATCTCGTCCACGTGCTCGCGGGCCTCGGGGTACTCGACCATCCTGCGTCCCACGAGCAGCGCCAGGCACTCGTTCGTGAGGTCGTCCGAGGTCGGGCCGAGGCCGCCCGTCGTGATCACGAGGTCGGCCCGCGAGGCCGCCTCCCGCAGGGCCGCGACGATGCGCTCCCGGTTGTCCCCGACGGTCGTGTGCCGGTAGACGCTCACCCCGAGCCCCGCCAGCTGCCGGCTCAGCCACGCCGTGTTCGTATCCACCAGGTCCCCGAGCAGCATCTCGGTCCCGATGGTTACTATCTCCGCGCTCTGTATCTTCGTCTCGCTCTTCACGTCGGTATTCTACAATCCCCCGCATGGCCAGCCGCGAAAACATCGACACGTTGCTCGAGAAGGCCGACGCCCTAGCCCGCTCCCGCCTCTCGGAGGCTCGCTACGCCCACACCGTACGCGTCGCCGAGACGGCAAAGGAGCTCGCGAAACTGCACGGCATAGACCCCGCCCGCGCGCGCCTCGCCGCCCTGGTGCACGACGCGGCGCGAGAGGCCGGCGGGCCGGAGGAGTACCTGCGGCTGGCGGAGCGCTGGGGGCTCCCGTTCGGCGAGCCGGAGCGCGAGAGCCCGAAGCTCCTGCACGGCCCGGTGGCCGCAGAGCTCGCCCGCCGCGAGCTCGGCATCGAAGACGAGGAGGTGCTGGAGGCGGTGCGGGTCCACACCGTCGGGGCGCCGGGGATGAGCCCGCCCGCCCTGGTCCTCTACGTCGCGGACAAGATAGAGCCGGCCCGCGACTACCCGAGCGTCGGACGCCTGCGGGAGCTGGCGCGCGAGGACCTCCGCGAGGCCGCCACCGAGGCGCTCAGGCGCGCCATCGCCTACAACGAGAGGAGGGGCAAGGCGACCCATCCGGCGAGCCGCGCCGCGCTAGAGTGGCTGGAGGAGGCCCAGGATCTCCCGGACGGCCGGGTGGGCGAGGTAGACCGCGTACCCGGCGGCGGCGAGCGCCGCCAGCGCCACGACTAGCTCCGCGACCCCGCCGGAGCGAACGCCCCCCGGCAGCAACCGGAACGGACGGTCCAGCGGCCACAACAGCGGAACGCCCCGCGTGTTGAGCGCGTCGGCCACGATGTGCGAGGCGTAGCCCGAGATCAGGGCCAGAGCCACCCCCGGATAGGCCCCGAGCAGCAACCACACCGGCAGCGCGAAGGCGGCGAAGCCCGCCAGGGAGTGCGTGAGCGTCCGGTGTCCGACCGTCCGCACGAGCACGAACGACGCCGTCCTGAGCGCCCAGCTCAGCGGCCGGGTGATGGCATTCAGGAGCGGATTCTTCATGCGGCTCAGGCCGTTGCCCAGAGTGCTGCGGGGGTTGTCTACGTCCGGCAGCCAGGCGGCAACGACCGCGAGCGGGTAGGCCCAGAGAGGGGGCTCGGCCCCGGTGAGTAGCGAGGCCCCCGCGAGCGCCCCGGCCCCGAAGATCGCGTGCGTGGTCGCGTTCAAGACGCGGGCAGTTTAGCAACTCGCCGCGGACGCGCATACCGCTCACCGGCGAGAGGTCCGGGATGGACGGGGCAGCGGTGCGCGGAGACACGAGTTCATCTACCGGACGACACACCCCGAATCCACCCTTCCGCCGGATGCGGGGAACGCTTTGACGAGCGCGGCGGCGGTCAGTCTGGCGCGATGAGCGTAGCCTTCGGAGGTGAAGTGGGTTCCGTCATCTATGAACCAGCTTTCGTCTATCTCCGACGCCCAGTCGTAGATCCGCATGTTCGGGTACTCGCCGCAGGAGCGCCTCAAGGTGTCGTTCCAGAGCTCCATGTTGGCCTGCGAGTAAGGTCCGCTCTCCAGGAGTGTCCTCACGGTGACCCACAAGATCGGCTCCTCGCCGACGATTCCCATCACCCGCTCGATCCTCTCCTCCAGCCCGATCCGCGAGCCCATGTAGACGTTGGCGGCGTCGTTGCCGCCGAGGGCGATCACCCAGCACCCCTCGAAGCCCGAACCCGCTATCCGGCGGGCCGCGTCGTACCCGCCCACCTGTCCGGGCAGCGTCTCGATAATGGACCTCGCCCCGGATATGTCGAGAACCTGATTCGTCGCGCCGACCTTAGCGAAGCGCGCGTCGAGGCGCCGCGAGGGATCGGGGAGGTAGCTGGCGGAGATCATGCCCTCCGACGTCGAGTCTCCGATGTACGCCACGGCCTCGCAAAGGGTGCGCGTGGCCCGCGCCGGGGCCGGCTCGCCCGCCTCCTTCCCACGCGAGGTGCTCACCTCCGGGGTCGTCTCCCCCGGCAGCTGAGCGGGCGAGGAGGCGCCCTCAGCGGCGACTACCACCCGGCCTCCGGACTCTCCGGGTGGAGGCGGAGGTGCGCCGCCAGGGGCCGCGCCGATCGCCCCGGCGAGCCCGGCGCCGGCCAGCGTCGAGATGCACAACGTACCAGCCACGGCCACCCAGACCCGCGGCGAGAGCAGACTCCCGCGCCACCCACCCGAGCGCACGCGCCCCCAGAACCGCCCGATGGCTCCCCGGCGGATCGGCTCTTCGACGAACCGCCACGAGAGAGCGGCCACGGCGATGGTCGCCGCTATCTGCAGGGCAGCGAGCAAGAGGCCCGCCTCCTCCGGCGCTGAGGGGGTCGTGAGGACGATTATCGGGTAGTGCCAGAGGTAGATGCCGTAGGAGCGCACCCCGATCCAGCGCATAGGAGCGCATCCGAGCGCCGGGCCGAGCCTGGCGGCCGGGTGGGTGACGGAGGCCACGACGAGGACGGTGGCGACCGAGAGCAGTACGATACCGCCCCGGTACAGAAACCCTGAGTACTGCCCCGTCTGCCAGAAGAGGAGCAGCAGCACGAGAAGACCTGAGATCCCCGCGCCGTCGAGGAGATGCCTGTCGCGCCGCAGCACGCGCTCCGAGCTGAGCAGACGGCTCGGCCAAACCATCGCCAGGGCCGCACCCGCGAGAAGCCCGAAGGCGCGGGTGTCGGTGCCGTCGTAGACTCTCGTGGGATCGGCGCCGGGCTGATACATCACGGTCATGAGCGCGGCCGATCCGGCGGCGAGGAGCACCGTCAGAACCGCCATCCACCTGTAGCTGCGGACATGGAGGAGGCCGATCCAGAGAAACAGGGGCCAGAGGAGGTAGAACTGCTCCTCCACGGCCAGCGACCACAGGTGGCCGAGCGTCGGCGGCGGCCCGAAGTTGGCGAAGTACGAGACGTCGCCGAAGATGTACCACCAGTTGCTGACGTAGAGGACGGCGGCGAGTACCTCTCCCCGGAGGTCCGGCATCCGGGACGGATGGATGAAAGCGACCCACACCACGACCACCGTCAGCATCAGGAAGAGGGCCGGCAGAAGCCGCCTCGCCCGCCGCAACCAGAAGTCGCCGAGCCGGAGCCGCCCGGCGGCCTCCCGCTGCCCGAGGAGAAGGTCGGTGATGAGATACCCGCTCAGCGTGAAGAACACGCCCACCCCGAGCAAGCCTCCTTCGGCCCAGCCGAACTCCAGGTGGTAGGCGATCACCGCGAGCACCGCGACCGCCCGCAGCCCGTCGAGCCCCGGCATATACCGCCGGGCGCGCTCGACCGGCCCAGGCACGCCTCTCTCCCGGCGGAACGAACATCCCGAGTCGCTCCTGGATCATGCCGGCCCCTCCCCATCACGCCTTCTCCGACCGATTCCGTAATTTTTGCACGTAAGGAACCACAGGTGGTAGTGCCTCGACGCCCGGTACTCCGCCCGGCACTCTCATGCCACCCTCTGCTAAACTGGCCTCGCCGTGCGGACTCTTTGTCTCTGCGTCTCCTCCATCCTCTCTTTGGGGTTACTCACCCTTCTTCTCACGCTCCCGTCCCAAGCCGGGCGGCCGGAGCGTCCCGTCGCGCTGGTGCTCGTCGAGGACCTCACCTGGAAGGAGGTAGAGGGAAGCCCCGTCCTGGACGGTCTCTTCGAGAACGGCGCGGCCGCGAACCTCTCGACCGCCCAGGGCGGGCCGCCTCCCGACCCCCTGACCGGCTACGCCTTCATCGGCGCGGGCGCCCGCACAGACACCCGCGTTCTGCCGGAGAAGCTGCCCGACGACCCGGCCGCCATCCCCGGCGCCTTCACCGGCCCCGCCTCGACCGTCCGGCCCGGCTCTCTGGGACAGGCGCTCCGGGAGGAGGGCCTCGTGGCGGCGGCGATCGGCGAGCGCGCGAGGCTGGCGGCCATGGACCGCAAAGGAAGGGTTCCCCTCTACTACGACGGCGAGAGACCCGTTGGCGACCTCCGGCGCGCGCTTGAAGAGGGAGCCGACCTCGTCGCGGTCTCTACGAGGAGCGTGGAGGAGGCGGCGGAGCTGGTCTCCGCGGCGCGGGGTGCGACCGTCGCGCTCGCCTCACCCGGCCCCCGATCCCTCACACCGTTCGCCCTCGGCGGAGAGGAAGGGCTGCTCTACTCGCCCACCACCCGCACCACGGGCCTCATCTCAAACGCCGACGTAGCCCCGACCCTGCTCGCGGCCCTGGGCGTGGACCCGCCGGCCGGGATGCAGGGGCGCGTCGCCAGCGTCCGCCCCGGCGAGCCGGAGGCGGCCCGGCGGCTCGGCGAGCGCATCCTCTTCGTAGCGCGGAGCCGGTTCGAGGTGTGGCTCATGGTGGGCCTCGCGGCGGGACTCGCGGTCGCGGCGCTACCGCTGATACGAGCGCTGAGGTGGCGGATGGACCCGGGCTCCGGCGTCCTCGTTCTGGCCGCGCTGCCCGCGGGCGCGCTGCTCGCCGCAGCGGTTCCGGTGACGAACACCCCCGCCGTCGCCGCGCTCACGCTTCTCTTCGCCGCCGCGCTGACGGTCATCTCCAGCCTCGTCTCGAAGACAGGCTCCGACACGCTTGCCGGAGTCTGCCTCGGAACCGCGACCCTGGTGCTCGCCGACGCGGCGTTCGGCGGGCCGCTCATGCGCCTCTCGACGCTCGGCTACAACCCCGGCTACGGGGCGCGCTTCTACGGCGCCGGCAATGAGTACGCCGCCGTCCTGGCCGGTTCCCTGACGATGGGTCTCGGCGCGCTCGCAGCCGCGAGGCGACCCCCGGCGCGGACGCTCGTCGCAGCCGGAGCGGCAGCCGTGTTCGTGCTCGGGCTACCGACGATGGGCGCCGATGTGGGCGGCTCGCTCGCCCTCGGTCTCGGCTACGGGGCGACCGTCGCTCTCGTGCGGGGCGACCGCCCGCCGGGCGTCGCGGCGTGGGCGGCGGGCGGGTTCGCGCTCGCGGCAACGCTCTTTCTCGCGAGCGGATTCCTCCTCCCGGACACCTCGCACGGCTCGCGGGCCGCGGGCGGAGAGGGCGATCTCTACGAGATGACCATCCGCAAGCTCCTCATAAGCCTCTCCTACCTCGGCAACCCGCTCCTGCTCGCCCTGCTCCTCGCCTCCTCCGCCCTCGTCTACGCCGGCTGGCGCAGGACGCGCAGCACGCCGCTGGCCGCAGGCATCCTCGGTGCGTCGCTCACCGCCGCCGCCTCCGGCGCGCTCAACGACTCGGGACTCGTCGCGACCCTCTTCGCCCTCCTCTACCCCGCAGCGGCCTCGACCCTGGCGCTGCTCCCAAAGAGCACTCCCCGGCCGGACCGCCCGCCGCTCTAGCCCACCGCCCGCGCCATCGCGGCGAGCGAGTCCCGCGCGAAGCGGCGCTGCAGCCTGCGGACCAGCGGGTAGCCAGGCCACACCGGCAGGCGGTTCGGGCGCGAGAAGGCGTAGAGGTCGTAGAAGACCGACCCGTCCGAATGGAGCTCCACGCAGAGGCGTTCCTCGCCCCTCTGCGCGTGGCGCGGCAGCGTGCCGCAGGCGAAGCCCGAGCGCCGCACGCCCCCTTCCTCCTCCTCGAAGACGTAGACGACGCAGGCCGGGTTGACCGACCAGAGTCCGTAGTGCTCGGCCACGACGGCGACGACCGCCCCGGTCTCGACCGGAGCCCCGGCGGGGAAGAGACGCACCCACCCCACCTCGAACATCCTCCAGGCCCGCAGGGCCGCCCGGGCCCTGCGGAAGGTCCCCTCCCCTTCCCCAAGCCTCACGCGGTTGCGGTCCACGACGTAGCCGGGGAGCCGGGCCGGGGCGTCGCGGGTCGCGCCGACCTCCGGGTAGGAGAACGGTGAGATCTCCTGCGCGCGGATGATCCCCTCCAGCCACTCGTCCGGGGGATCACTAAAGAGGATCAGAACCCTAAACCCCCGCCGCGAGCTCCCCGCCGGCCGCCGGCCTGCTCCGGTCGAGAACGGAGAGGTAGACCTCCTCTATCTCGGCGGCGACCCGACGCCAGTCGTAGCGACGCACGGTCTCGCTCCCGGCGGCCGCGAGACGGCCGCGCAGGGCAGAATCGCGCAGCAGGCGGGCGAGAGAGGCGGCCAGGGCCCCCGGATCTCCGGCGGGGAAGAGCAATCCGTCCCGTTCGTGGGAGACGACGGCGTCATAGCCGGGGATGTCGCTCGCGAGCACGGGTAGGCCCGCGGCCATAGCCTCGATCAAGATCATCCCGAACGACTCGGAGCCCACCGAGGGAGCGCAGAGCACGCTCGCCGAGCGCATCGCCTCTACGAGCCCGGTCTCGTCCACCACCCCGCGCACCTCCACGCTGGAGAGCAGCACCTTCGGCAGCCGCACGTCCTCGGGCCGGCTGCCCACGATCACGAGCCGCGCCTCCGGCACCTTCCGGAGCAGCCGCTCGAAAGCCTCGAGCAGCACCGGAAGCCCCTTGCGCGGCGCCGGTCGCCCCACGAAGAGCACCTCATGCGGCGCGCGCTCCCGCTCTCCGTCCGGCGCGAACCGGGCGACGTCCACTGCGTTGGGAATGATCCTCACCTCACCGGGGAGAGCCTCGGTTACGGTCCTCGCCGCCGCCGGCGAGACGGCTATCCTGGCGTCGAGCGCCCGGTGGAAGGGCAGGAGCGCCGGTTTGAAGATTCGGTAGTGGACGCACCCGTCCGGGTAGTGGGCGTGGAAGGTGCCTACCACCGGGACGCCCAGAGCCTTCGCCGCCCGGATCGCTCCCCAGGGCAGGAACGGGACCAGAGGCTCGTGGACGTGCACCACGTCCGGGCGGAGCCTCTCTACGGCGCGGTAGGCCGCGCGGTAGGCCAGCGGCGAGATGGCTATGTTGACGATCGTGCCGTTGGAGGGGACCGGCAGCGAGCGGGCCACGACGATCATGCGCTCGGGGGGCGGGTCGTGACGGCCCAGCCCGGGGTGGGTTATGCGCGTGATGAGGTCCAGAGGATCGTCGGGCGAGACGACGGAGACCTCGTGTCCCCGGCGCTCCAGATGTCCGGCGAGCGAGACGACGTGCTCTGGCACGCCCGCCGGGTAGGCCCAGGAGTACGGCAGCGCCAGGCAGACCCTCACCCGAAGACCCTCTCCAGCCGGCCCCCGATCCTCTCCCAGTGCGAGCCGTGCCAGAACACCCGCCCGCACTCCCCGCACAGAAAGAACTCCTCGTGGTGGCGAACCACTCCGTCCGGCACTCTCCCCTCCACCTCGCCGCGCCCCACCACCGTGAGCTCCCCGTTACACTCCATGCACCGCGAGGGACCCCTCTGGAGACCGAAGCGCTCGACCACGAGCCTCAGTTGCTCCTCCAGCGGCAGGTGCGGCACGATGAGAAACCGAAGATCACCGTCCCTGAGGGGCTTGCGCTCCAGGAACCCGGTGTCGCTCGTAAGCAGGATGCGCCCCTCGCGCAGCGCCTTCTCGGTCAGATGCCGGTCGGAGGTGTCGGTGCTCTCGTGAGCGTAGTAGGCGTCGTGGCCGGCGGCCCTGAGCCACTTAGCCAGCCCACCGAGCATCGCGTCGCAGAGAAACCTCACGCCGTCCCCGAAGATCCGAACCCTCTCTCCTCGCGCCCGTCGGGAGAGGCACCGAGCCTCTCGACCTCCACGAACGCCGCCGTCGCCGCCGGCACCAGGACGAGCTGAGCCACCCTCATCCCCCGCTCGATGCGAAAGGTCTCGCGCCGGTCGTGGTTTATGAGGGGGACCTGGATCTCCCCCCGGTAGCCGGAGTCTATGAGGCCCGGGGCGTTCACCAGCGTGACGCCATGACGCGCGGCGAGACCGCTGCGCGGCAGTACGAGCCCGGCGTGGCCCTCCGGGACGGCGACCGAGATGCCGGTGGCGATGAGGGCCCGCTCGCCGGGCGGGAGTTCCACCTCCTCGACCGAGCGGAGATCGTAGCCCGCGTCCCCGGCGTGCGCCCGCTCGGGCGCCCGCGCATCCGGCCGGAGCTTTCGGAAGGCGACCCTCACGACTCTCTCGCGAGTCCGCACGGGCGGGAGTCGAACAGCGGTTCCATACGGTCCGCTATCCTAGCATGCGGCGCCGCGGCGGACGCCGGAAGTTACGCAGTGCGGTAGCTCGCCCGGACGACCATTCCGGGGTGCGCGGCCCTGCAAAGGGTGCGGATGAGGGTGGTCTCGCCGGCCGTCTCGTCGCGGGCGTAGATCCTGAACCGCAGTATTGAGCCCTCCCCGGCGACGAAGGGCCGCTCGCCCGGCGTGCCGACCCCGCAGATAAAGGCGGTCGGGTCGGTACGCGTATCCGTCTGCTCGACATAGAACGCCTGCCCCTTCGGGAGCGGCCCGGAGAGGTGCAGCCGTATGAAGACCCCGGCGTCGGCCGCTCGGGCCGGGTACGCCGCCAGGGCTAGCACGACGAGCGAAGCAAAGATCAGGGCCACCCCGATAAAGATCCTCGTCCTCTTCATCCCAGACCTCCCTCCCGGTCTGCGGCGGTCTTTCGTTCTCTTCTGCCTGCATCGTAAGGGCCGTCCGTTACAGAACGGCAACATCGCGGACAAAGCCGGGTAACGATCGGCGCGGCGACAGGTGCTATTCTTAGGCGCATGGAACACAGCAGAGAGCGTTATCTCGTGACCTCGGCGCTCCCTTACGCCAACGGGCCCTTGCACGTCGGCCAGATCGTGGGGGCCTACCTGCCGGCGGACGTCTTCGTGCGCTACCTGAGGGCCCGGGGCCACGACGTGGTCTACGTCTGCGGCACCGACGAGCACGGCGTCCCGATCACGCTGACCGCCGAGCGGGAGGGGAAGAGCCCGCGAGAGGTCGTAGACTACTGGTACGCCCACATGAAAGAGACCTTCGCGCGCTTCGGCATAAGCTTCGACAACTTCTCGCGCACCTCCACGCCGTTGCACGCGGAGAACACCCGCCTCTTCTACCGCAAGCTCAAGGAGGGCGGCTACATAAGCGAGGCGGAGTCGAAGCAGATGTACAGCCCGACCGAGGGACGCTTTCTGCCCGACCGCTACGTCGAGGGGACGTGTCCTGTGTGCGGCTACAAGGAGGCCCGCGGCGACCAGTGCGACAACTGCGGCTCGTGGTATGAGGCGTACGAGCTCATAGAGCCGCACTCCAAGATCACGGGCGGCCCCGTCGAGGTAAGGGAGACGACGCACCTCTACCTGGACCTCCCGAAGTTCTCCGGGAGGCTCAGGCGCTGGCTCGGAGCCCAGGATCACTGGCGCTCCTCGGTCAGGAACTTCGTGCTCGGTATCATTGAGGGCGGCCTGGAGAAGCGCCCGATCACCCGGG
>JBFLXF010000012.1:0-15099 GCA_040757515.1 Actinomycetota bacterium | reverse complement strand
GGATCGCCTCGTCGTGGTCCCAGCTCGCTCAGGCGGCGTTATTCCCGCCGCGGAAGACCTCGAGGCGCTCGTCGGCGGGCGGGAGGTCGTGCTGCTGCTCGAGGACCTCAACGACTACGTCGCCTCCGGCTTCCCGCTGCGCGACCTCGCCGAAGAGCTGGACCGGCACGCGGCCGGGTGCGTGGTGGCGGCCACCTGCAGGGACGGCCCCGAGATGTCCACCATAACGGCGGCGCAGGGAACGGACTCCGGCCGCTTCTACGAGGAAAGCCTCCCGTCGAAACTCACCCTGCAGCCGCTCGACGCCGACGAGAAGGGGCGGCTCGCCGTCGGCGTCCGCAAAGAATGGGACCCTTCGGACGCGCAGATGTACCCGACCCCCGGCACGATCGTCATGGCCGACGCGCTGCGGGCGATGCGCCGGCGCTTCGACACCCTTACCAACGAGCAGCGCGACGCGCTGAGGGCGATGCAGCTGATGGCTATCGGGGGAGTCTTGCCCTTCACGCACGAGAGGCTGCGGGCGGTCCTGGCCCACCCGGTCCTCTTCGACCGCCCCGGCCTCCAGACCGACTCAATAAATCCGTTGGCTATGCGTGCAGCACCGATGAGCGGAAATCGCCGCTGGATTTCGTCAGTGTAAGTCAGTAGAAGTAGCAGGAAACCTGCATACATGGCATCCTTCTAACCTTCAGAGGTGTCGTTGCGGCGCTCTCTTGGGAGCTTGGCTGAAGGGGGAGGACGGGCGGCGTCGCCTTGTAAGTGAGGGGGGAATATGGTCAGAAGGCGTCGGGTAAGGGTCGAGCCTACCGACGAGTGGAGTCAACTCGAGCTCTTGCTAAAGTGGCCAGAGCAGAGGGAATATGAACTTATCCGCCCGATCGTGGTCTTCGGTAGCTCCGTCGCCGAACGCGCCCGCGAGACCGGAACGGCTTCCGAGAGCACGCTCCGCCGCAAGTCGAACCGTTTCGATGAGGAGGGCATGCCGAGTCTCCTCGGCTCGGAACCGGCCAAACACCACAAGCTACCACCGGCGATGAGGAGGCTCATCGTGGACCGCAAGGCGGAGTACCCGCCCTTCAGCCTGGGCGAGCTCGCCAGGATCTGCTACGTCGCCTTCGGCAGGAGACCGTCCAAACATACGGTCAAGCGAGTGCTGCATGAAGGACCAACTCCTTTGATGCCGGTGAGACGCTATCCTCCCTACCACGAGATACCCAACGGCCGAAAGCGTCGGGAAGCCGTCGTCGAGCTGCACACCGACGGGTGGACGGTGAAGAGCATTGCCGGGTTTTTGAAGACGAGCGAGACCACCGTCTACCGGACCTTGAAGAGGTGGGTCGAGGAGGGAGTCGAAGGCCTGGAGGACAGGCCACGCGGGCGACCCAGAGGTAGTGGCAAGGTCAACTTCCCTATCATGAACACCGTCCGGCGTATGCAGGACAATCCCAGGCTCGGAGCCTTCCGCGTCCATGCAGCATTGAAGCAGATGGGCATACACCTCAGCCGCGCGACCTGCGGGAGGATCATGGCCGAAAACCGCAAGGTCTACGGTCTCGGAAAGCCCCGCGGTGGCGCACAAGCCGCCCCGAAACAGATGCCTTTCGCTTCCGAACGGCTACACGAGTATTGGAGTGCGGACATACGCTACATAGACACCCCGAAGCTGTCCCCGGGCGGACAGGTCTACGCCGTCAGTGTGTTGGAGAACCACTCCAGAGCGATCCTCTCAAGCGGCGTCTTCCGGACCCAGAACCTCTCCTCGTTCCTCTCCGTCTTCTACCAGGCCATCGAGCGTTACGGTTCTCCTGGCGCGCTCGTCACCGACTCGGGTTCCGTCTTTCGAGCCACCCGCGCGAAGGCGATCTACGAAGCTTTGGGTATCGAGAAAGAGGAGATCGAACGTGGCCAGCCCTGGCAAAATTTCTCTGAAACGACGTTCGCCATCCAGGAGAGGATGGCAGACCATTTCTTTGAAAAAGCCGAGAGCTGGGCCGAGCTTGTCGAGGCGCACGACAGATGGGTGCAAGACTACAACTGGCAGGTCCATTCGGCTCACCTCGGCAGGAAGGACGGCAAACATTCGCCCATGGAGGTGCTGGGCTGGCTCACGGAGGTGCGCTACCGTACCGAGGACCTCCGGCGTGCGTTCTTCTCCAGTCGCTTCACCCGCGTCCTGGACGACCTCGGCTACGCCCGCTTTAGGCACTGGCGTCTCTACGGCGAGGAGGGACTGGCGAAAGAAGAAGCCACCCTCTGGCTGGAGGCCGAGAGCCTCACGCTGGAGCACCGGGGGCAGCCGCTCTCCCGTTACGAGGTTCGCTTTGCGGCGGGCGATGAGGAGCTACGGTCCATCACGCGCCCGCGGCTGTTCGAGACCTCCTACATGCCCCCGCAACTCCGGCTCTTCAGATTGGAAGTCCTCGGTGAGACCGGCTGGTTGAAGGCGATGAAGCTTGACGGGTATGCGCCTCGGCAGACCCGCCCTTCCGAGATGCTGCAGCAGAGCTTATTCGCGTACGTGGAGGCTCTCTAGAGTTTCTGAAGCGAGCTATCCTTGCGCACGTCGTAGCCGTGTGTCCCGACGTCGTGACGGCTCGTACCCTAACCGACGCGCCGGGCGATAGCCGCGTAATCCGCGTCCAACTCCTCCTCGTCCACCTTCGCGAGCCTCCCGTCCTCGACCACCCACTCGCCCGCGACCATGACGCCCTGGATCATGTGCGGGCGGCACTCCATCAGCAGGTTGTGAAGACGGTTGGTAAAGGAGTCTAGCTCGACGATCGGCAGGAGGCCCGTCCCGGAGCCGTCTATGAGCACCAGGTCCGCGGCGTGTCCTTCGGCGATCTTCCCGATGTACTCTTCCATCCCGTAGGCCCTGGCGCCTCCGATGGTCGCCATGCGGAAGACCGTTTCGGCGTCGAGCTCGTCCGGGCGTCCCTTGCGCAGGTAGTGCGCGACGCGCATCACCTCCCAGATGTCCGCGCTGCCGAAGTCCGTGCCCAGCCCCACCTCCACTCCCATCTCCAGGCACCTCGGCACCGGCGCTACGGCGGCGAGGTTCGAGACGGGACAATGGGCGAGAGACGCGCCGTGCTCGGCCAGGATGCGGATGTCCTCGTCGCCCATCTCGACCCCGTGAAAGAGCACGGTCCTGCCGTCGAGCAGGCCCCTCTCCGCGAAGAGCCGGACGCTGGAGCACCCGTAGTTTTCGAGCACCGCCTCCCGCCGCCACTTCGTCTCCAGGCAGTGGGTCATGAACGTAACGTCGGGACAGGCCTTTCTTTGCCTCGCAGCGTCGGCCAGCGTCTCGTCGGTTATGTCCTCCTCCTCGGGCAGGTGCCCCCCGAAGGCGACGAGTCCGTCGGGCCGGTCGTGGAGGCGCTCGATCTCGTCGTAGGCGTCCACGATACCGCGGATGCCCACCTCGTTCATAGCCTCTGCCAACAGACGCTCGACGCCGGGAGGTTCGCCCAGGCCGGAGTCTTGGGTGAAGGTGATCCCCATGCGCACAAGCTCGGAGTAGGCCTTCCTGCAAACGGTCTTCATCTCCTCGGCGCTGAGCCCGGAGTCCACCAGGTCGAAGAACCGTGCCTGGAGTTTGCCCTGCTCGCTCGACTCCTCGCCCCACTCGCTGATGGGCATTCCTCGGAAAAGTCCGCGGCCCAGGCTGGCCTGGCTGTGGTAATGGGCGTTGACGAGGCCGGGGATGACGAGCATCTCCGAGCAGTCCAGCGTCTCCGATGCCTCACCGTTCCCGAGGGAGCCGGGAGGCGAGAGGGAGGAGATCCGGTTTCCGTCGACCAGCACGTCGGCACGCCGGAAGCGCATCTGCTCGTCCAGGCAGGTCGCGTTCTCTAGCAGTATCCTGCTCACCCGCAGCACGGTAGCACGACCGGAGCCGCCCGTCACTTACCGCAGGTAGGAAGGCGGGCAGGGAACATCGACGGTTCTTACCGCAGATTTATGTCCCGGTTTGTTCGGTCATCGGAGCTGCACGCATAGCCAACGGATTTATTGAGTCGATCTGCCGGCCTCCACCTGAGGGACTGCCTCGACGCGCTCGCGGACAACGCCTTCGTCCGCCGCCCTGCGCCCCAAGACCCGGCGAACCCCGAGTTCGCGTACCTGCTGCAGGCCGTGGAATACGTGGAGGGCAGGGACTGGGAGGGGGACTTGGCGCTCCTCGCCGACGTCCTCGACGAGCTCGCCGACGCCGAGGGACTGTTCTCCGTAGGGTACGCTTACCACGTCCTGTTCGAGGACGAGGAGGCGGCTGCAGGCTGCCTCTGGAGGGCGCTCGCTCACAAGCCGGACTTTCCGCAGGCGTGGAACAACCTCGGAACGGCACTCAAGGCGGAGGGCCAGCGGGAGGAGGCGATCGAATGCTACGCGCGCGCCCTCCAGCTCAGGTCCGACTACCTCTACGCCCGCTACAACCTTGGAATCACCTACGCCCAGATCGGCCGCCACAAGGACGCGGTCAGGTGCCTTAGACTTGTGGTGGGACGCGGCTACCCGCACGACGACGAGGCTTGGCTCGCCCTCGCCCAATCCCTGGGCCACCTCGGTCAATACGAAGAAGCCCTCGAGGCCTTCAATCGGGCTCTCGAAACCCGGCCCAACTACCCGGAAGCCCTGCACAAGAAGGGTGTGATGCTGGACGAGGGGGGCAGGCCCGATGAGGCCGTACAAGCCTTCGAGGCCGCCCTCAAGGTGCGGCCCCGCTTCGCCGCCGCCTGGCACGGCAAGGGCGTCACCTACACCGGCCAACAGGACCACAAGAAGGCCGCTGCCGCGTACCGGCGGGCCGTCCGCCTCGACCCGAACCGCGCCGATGCCTGGAACAACCTGAGCGCGAGCCTCTTCGCCCTCGAAGATTACGACGCAGCGCTGATCACGGCCGAGAAGGCCATAGCCACCGGCCACGCCGAGGCTTCGGCCTGGTACCACAAGGGACGGGCGCTCACCTGGCTCGGCCGCCACGAGGAGGCCGTGGACGCGCTGGACGAGGCCATGAGGCGCGGCTTCGACGAACCCCTCGCGTGGGCCGCGAGGGGCGTAGCGCTGCAGGCCAGGGGGTGGTTCCACGAAGGAGCGCGCTGGTTGTGCCGCGCCCGTCGCGCCGAGTGGCTGTGGTGGTACGCTTCCCGTGGGAGCTTCCCCACGGACCTCACCGCCAAGGACGCCTGGAGCACGCTGCGCGCGTTTTCCGAGCCGCTCGACTCCGACACCCCCGGTAGGCCCGTGGCGGTGCATCGGACGGCCTCGTCGAGACCAACTTGGCCCGCCCACCGGTACCAGGAGCCGCCCCGCGATGCGGGGCCAGCCGTCCCGGAATGGCCCACGTCGTGACCTCGACTACCCCGCGCGTACAGCACCGTCCGCCCTGCAGGGGCATCGCGATGCAGAAGGGTATCCCGCCGCCGTACGTCGGATGCAACGAAACGGGTCCGCAGGTACCTGCCGAGGCAGCCTCGCGGTGCCTGGCAAGCGACATCCGTGCTTTGCCCCGGGTGACAGCTACCCCCTCGCTGGGCCTACAAGGATGCCAGACCGGAGTATAGAGTCCGGCTTCGTAGGCATGCACCCCCGCGGTAGAATCTCCATGCACGCTTTCGTGAAGCGGTCCCGGCAAACCTCGCCGTATGCGTGGGCTCTGTCGGGTTCTTGGTGAACGCGCTTGTGCTCGCCCGAGCCGCCGCGCAGGGAGCTCGTCAGGCCGCGAGGACCCTCGCCCGCAGCAAGTCGAAGCCCGCCCGACCGTAGCCCTGGCGCTTCACGAGCTTGAGCGTGTTCACGAAGCCCTCTACCGGCCCGTTGCTCCACTCCTCGGTCAGGCCCGCCCGCACCGCCGCGAGGTCCTTCCTGAGACCCGCGGCGAAGCGCCGCATCACGGGGGCCTCCGATGCCTCGGCCTCCTCCAGCCACGTGTCAAGGTCGTCGCCCCCGAGGTTCCGGACCATCTCCGCGAAGTCCTGCGTCAACCTTCTAGCGTCCGCCACGGCGCCATCGGCCGCTGCGAGCCGTTCGAGGTACGCCGCCTGCTCCGCCGAGAGCCTCTCCTTGCGGCGCATCAGCAGCGCCGCGGCGTTCTTCGCGCTCGGGAACGAGCCGGCGACCGCTCCTTTTTTGGCCCGTGGTACCGACGACACTGGCTTGCCCCGGGCGGTCGCGCGCCTAAACTCCGCGAGCAGCCGGTCGACGTTGGTGCGGCAGTGGGAGTAGCCCTGCTCGCGGATCTCCCGGTAGAGACGCCTGCCGTTGTGGCAGCCCTCGTTCCAGCGCCTCACCAGGTAGGGCACGTAGGGGTCCAAGACGCTCGCCCTCCTCTTGTATGCGGGCCGGGGCGGAGGCTCGGCGAGGTCCTTGTAGCGGTAGACGCTGCGCACGCTCACCCCGAGGGTGCGCGAGATCTCCCTCAGCTCCATCCCCGCCAGGAAGAGGCGGCGGATCTCGCGCCATTGCTCCACCAGCCGCTCGTGGCGCTTTGCGGCCGCCTCTTTTTGTCTTGCGTACCAAAGCCTGGGGCGCTTGGGGCTCATGGGACCGGGGGCGCTCGCGTCGGCCTCCGCTTCGTCTTCGACAGTGGTTGCCGTCTGCTCCGGCATCGCCGCCCTCCTGAGCGCCGGGCGCTTGTGCAGTAGGAAGTCCTCCAGCGAGAGGGCCAGGCCGTGCAGCAGGTGCCAGCGGTCCGCCACCTGTGCCGCTTCCGGGGCGCCCGCGGCTATGGCGTTGGCGTAGACGAAGGAGCGGTCCCGGGCAACCACCTCCACGCCTGGGCGCGCTTTCAGCCACCGCGCCAGGGACTCTGCCGAACGTTCGGGCAGCAGGTCCACCACCCGCCTACTCTCCAGGTCCACGAGGATCGTGCCATAGGCATGTCCCTTCCTGAATGCGAAGTCGTCCACGCCCAGCACCCGCACCTTCCCGCCGAGGTCCGGCAGCGGAGGAGCACCCTTGGCCCTCCTGAGCAGCGCGTCGCGCCCGGCCAGGATGCCCAACTCGGCGGCCAGCCTGGCCCCGGCCCTGCCGCCCAGCTCCAGGACGATCGCGAGCAAAGCCTCCTCCAAGCGGCCGGTCTTCCGCGCGCGAGCCGCGATCTCGGGCAGCCTTTCGCAGAAGATCCTGCGCTCGCACGAGGACTCGTCGCAGAAGAAGCGTCTCGCGCGGACCTCGAGCGTCACTGGGTTCCCGTGCCACGGCAAGTCCGAGACGCTGCGGTAGTAGCGGCTGTGGACCCGAGAGGCGCCACGACCGCAGACCGGGCAGGGAAATCTACTCGCCCCGGAAGCCACCCGGATGCACACGCGTCCCGCCTCGATGCTCAGGCCCTCGAGCCTCAGGCCTTCCGGGAGCAGTTCGTGGGTCGCAAAGACGGTTCTCACGGCGGCGCTCCTCCTTACCCGGCTTGATGATGAAGCCTAACGGTAAGGCCTGTTCACCAGGAAAGCGACAGAGCCCGGACTTTATGGCGAGGTTTCTGTCCACCAGGAGCTCCATCGCGCCTACGCCTGTGTCCTTCTCTACGACCTCGGCGTAGTAGTTGTTGGCGAACTCCATGACCTCCGCGACTTCAAGGTCGGGGTTGCCGTAGCCGCGCAGGGCTAGCTCCACGGCCTCGCGGGCCTCGGAGAGGCTCCCCACGTCTCCCGATCCCTGCTGTGCCGGGGCCGGGAAGCCGTAGCCTTGCATACCGCCCTGCCCCATCATCCTTCCGGGGCCGAAGTAGCTCCCGCCTCGCCCGGCGTAGAAGGAGCCGACGAGCGCGAGCACCAGGGCGGCGCCGTCATCGCCAGCCCCACCCAGAGGAGTACGTTGGTTCCGGGGGTTCCCCTGCCGGCGGTCATCTACGTACCTCCTCTCAGGACCCGGAGACGCTCCTCGTACTCTTCGGCGTCGACTTCCCCCCGCGCGAAGCGGTCGCGCAAGACCTCTTCGGCGGATTCCGGGCGGCGCTCGCCCGAGGAGTTCTCGCCGCGGCCACCGGGGAATGCCCTGGTTATGGCCCAGGCTATGAGCACCAAGAGCCCGCCCCAGAACAGCAGCGGGATCACCATCCACAGCCACCCGAAGGTTCCCCAGCCGCCCATCATCCCGCCGTCCCATCCGCCCATCATCTCCGATCATCTCCTTTCTTCGGATCTCTTTACGATTCCAGTGTAGGAGACCTACCTCAAGCCACAGTTACGAAGGGATCAAGCTTCTACTATCAAGGTTCCCGTCGTCTCGCCGGTCGCATCGGGTGAGGTCTCGAAGACGTAGGTCACGTCTCGCAGGCCATCCTGCCCTGCTGGCGGATCTTGCGCAGCAGGTAGAGGATGCCGACCACGTTCATGGCGATGCCGACCCACAAGAGCGGCATCTTGTACGCGTTCAGGAACACCGCCGCCCCGGAGAGGCCGACGATCGGTAGCACGTCGGCCAGGTGGTGGGCGCAGCAGGCGAGCATCGCAGCCGTGCTGGTGCCGGTGCTCGCGGCGACACCGCCCGCCGCCGCGTGGGTGTGCATCCCGCGCAGGTAGGTAAAGAGCCCTACCTGGGTGCCGAACCCCGCGACGATGGCGCCGACAAACCAGCGGTCGTCGCCGAGCTGCTGGATCGCGTGCCCCCAGCCCTGCGCCAGGGTGATGATGCCCAGATAGAAGACGATCAGCGCGAGGGCGGCCAGCGCCCCGAAGACTACCGGACGCAGAAGGCGCGGGCCGCTCGACGCTCTCAGTCCTACAGACTCCATTCGAAGCTCCTCTCCGGCACGCCGGCCACGTCGCGGATGACCAGCTCGATCTTCCGGGTATCCGGCCCGATCAGGTCTTCACCGTCGGCGGTCTTCTCCGGGAAACTCAATGTTCCCTCGCGGTGGTGCCCGCCCTTCGGTGCATCCCAGGCTCTAGCCCGAACCTCCTGCCCACGGTCGTTGCGCAGCACTGCCTGCTTCCGGAGGTCGTAGCTATCGAGATTCACCGAATGGGTGTCCATCGTCACGTCGAAGACTGGCCCGGCGCTCTCTCCTTTCCAGGTGACCTCGACCGTCACCTCGCCGCCCTCGCTCGTCTGGGTCGCGGGGCTTGGCTTCGCCGCAGCCTCTCCCTGCTCCGAGCCAGCCTTCTTCGTGGGCTCGCTCGCCGCTTCTCCGGCACCTCCCTCGGACTCCGTACCGCCGCATCCCGAGAGCACCAGCGCGAGCGCGACGAGCAGCGCGGCGAGTACCACCGTCCGGATACGTCGCGCCGCGCCACTTCCCCCGTATTCTTCAAGCATCCTTTCTTCCCTTCGATGTGGTGGTCTTGGCAACCAAGGGTTCGGCCACGCCGGGCGGCTCCCCCCGTATACTCGAAGAAGGCGCAGGGGGCGTATCTTCCCTCTTCTCGCCCCGGATCGCCCTGCTTATCGCGTAGAACAGACCGCCTATCGCGAGCAGGAAAAACGCAACCGGCAGGACGACGAGCAAGGCCACCACCAACAAAGTAAACACCAGTTCCATGTCGCCGGACTCCTTCCGCCTCGCCACCCACGGCCGTCCGTCGATGGTTACGGCTGTCTCTGTAATCGGAAGGCTACCCGCCTGTGCTGAACCGGCCCTGAGGCGACCCTGAGCGTTTGCTGAAAGAGGCGTCGCGGTCAGCTACTCAGGCCTTACAGAAGGTTCGCGACTCTTTCTGGCTCAACGGCTGCCGCTTCGTGCTCCCCGGACGATCAAGACGGGGCAGTGGGCGTGCCGGACCACGCTGTCGGATACGCTGCCCATGAGGGCTCGCGGCACGCCTCCCAGCCCACGACTCCCCAGCACTATCAAGCCCGCGTCTAACTCCTCGGCCAAAGCCACGATCTCCCGGGCCGCGTCCCCTACCCTGAAGTGCGCCTCCGAGACGTTTCCTCCGATCTCCCTCACCTTGTCCACCTGCCCCGCGAGAAGCTTCCGGGCTTCGTCTTCGATCTGCGCCGGTTCTATCTCCGTGTGGGCGAAGAACGTCGGTAGGAACTCTCCGACATGCACTACATGCAGCTCCGAGTTGGTGCTGTTGGCGATATCGACGGCCGTACGAGCGGCGAGATCCGCCTCTCCAGACCCATCCGTTGCCAGCAGGATCCTCGCCGGAAAAATGCTCATCGTCTGACGCCTCCTTCGTACTCCGCGGAACACTTATTCACATTGTCTGCCCTGGTGCAGGAACTTCAACGCTGCGCATAGTCTCCTCGCCACGTTGACAACCTCGCAGACGAATGCTCCAGTTGAGAGGCCGTAGGGCTCACGGATGGCTGCCGTTCGCCGACGATCCGCCGTCCGGTTTCGCTACGGGAACGCGAGCCTCGATCAGCTTGACGACATCCAGCCACAGGTCCTCCACCCGCAAGTTCACGAACCCGGCACGGCGCACGTTCTCGGCGGTCTCGCGGTCGATGTTGGCCCCGCTCACGCGCACCATCAGCGGGTTCAGGAGGCGCATCACGGGCCGCAGCACCGGTTTATGGGAGAGAACGTGCTCCAGAAGCAGGAGCTGTCCTCCCGGGACCAGCACCCTTCGCAGTTCGCCCAGGCCCAACACCGGGTCGGGCACCGAGCAGAACACGAAGGTGGCGACGGCGGCGTCGAACGTGGCGTCCGGGAAGGGAAGCGCCTGTGCGTCCGCCTCGATCAGCTCCACCGCGGCACCTGTCCGCTCGGCCCGTACCCTGGCCCGCTCCAGCATCCGTGGCGAGAGGTCTATCGCGCTCACCTCGGCGCCCTTCGGGTAGCAGGAGATGTTCTTCCCGGTACCTACCCCGACCTCCAGCACCCGCGGGCCTCGTACCCGGCTCCAAAGCTTTTCACGCCAAGGGACGAACCTCTTCTCTGGGAGGGTCTCCATGAAATCGTAGAAGCGGGCGTTGCGGTCGTAGCGGGCGCGTGTCCTGGCCGTTGCTTGCGAATCGATTTTGGTCATTGGCACCTTCCTCCATCGTCTCTCGGGTTACGTTGCCATCGTCTGCGGTGGCTGAAGATAGATCGCCAAACCGTAGTCTTTGATGCGGTCGAAGAATGACGGAGGAGAGAAGAGTTGGTCGATGTGAAAGACACCGCGCGCCAATCCGGCGGTGTACACGCGCTCCGCGACGAGGGCCGCCACGACTCCGGTCGCGTAGCCCTCCCCTCGCCCGCTGATCGAGCCGGAGCAGGCACGCACATTGCTACCGATTGTTGCTTCGGCATCGACTTTGACCACGAATTCATCCCGGCTGGGATGAAACCGCATCGCAAGCGGGACGAGCACGTTCAGCAATTCGGGTCTTGTAAGTACGCCCAGCAGTCCGGTCCTCTTCAGGAGCGCTACCAACCGTGTCATAAGTGCGGAATCGAAGCACAGCCTCGTCGCCACGTTCTCCACGTCGAGCGTCCGGGCGACGACATGCTGGTCCGCGAAATCGAAAAGGTAGGCGGTACGGCGTCCGTACTTCCCGGGAAAGACTGTTCGCTTGGGGTCCTCGAAGCTGTCAACCATTCTGGGGACGCCCGCACGCCGGATCTCGAACCGCCGGTCGAGGTTCGAGAGCGTCCATCGCACGGCCGCTTTGCCGTGGGCTTCGCCCAGGCCGAGCATGACGTAGATGTCAAGATCACGGACGTTGCCGAGCACATCCTTGCAGTGCCTCGCCAGCAAGTTGGTCAGACCAGGCGCCAGACCGACGCTCAGCACGCCCGTGGCCCCGCGCTCTCTGGCCAGCGTATCCAGTCGCTCGACCCGTGAGAGAAACCCGTAGGATGCCGTGATGTCAACGTAATGCACGCCCCGGTCGAGACACGTTCGGGCAAAGCTGGTGTCTTCCTGATCCACACACACCACCACGAGGCGCGCATTATCGAGGGTTTTCTCAACGCTTCGGGCGTCTGTGAGATCGATCTGGAGCGGCAGTACCCGGCGATCGCTCTCCAACGAAAGCGCTTCGGCTTTCTCGAAGTCCCTGCCGGCAGCGAAAACGCGACCGGGAAACCGATGGCCCAGAATGTCGCAGATGACCTTCCCGACATGACCATAGCCACCAATGACGACGATGTTGTCCCCGATCACCACTCAGATCTCAGTCTGTAGCTTCTGTTTGCCCCTATTATCTATAGAACTACACTGGATAGCGCGGGGACATCGTGTCCGCCGCTCCAGCACCGCCGGCAGATCAGGAACCCCCGGATCGTTCTGGCTCAGGATTTCCCTCCCTCACACTCGCAGAAAACGCTCCACGGCGTGGGAGATCTCGTCCACCGCTACCTCGACCTCCACCGCCCCCTCCGCGGCCTCGCGGATGCAGCGTCCGGCATGGTCTGTGAGGACGAACAGAGCCACCTTCTCCGTCGCGGCCACGATGCTCCCGAGCTGGGTCAGAACATCCAGGCACGGCGCATCCTCTCGAACCATGCGCTGCACGCCCCGGACCTGGCCCTCTATGAGCCGCAGGCGCTTGCGCAACCGCTCCCGCTCCTCGGCGCCGATGCATCCTTCCACCTTCACGGTCTCCGGCACACGCACGCCCTGTACGCTAGCGTTCATACGGTACTCCTTTCGCTCGCGGACGGCGCAGGCGCGGGAAGAACGCGGGGGTGCTGGCGGCGTAGTCGGCGTACTCCTCGCCGAACTCCTCCCGCACCTCCCGCTCCTCGCGGTGAGCCAGCCGGACGTACATCGCCACCAGCACGGGGAACATGGCGAGCGTGATAAGCGTCGGCCATTGCATCAGAAACCCGGCCATGATCAGGACGAAGCCGCCGTACTGCGGGTGGCGCACGTAGGCGTAGGGACCCGTCGTGGCGAGCTGCTTCGCGCGCTGCGCCCTGTAGAGCACGTTCCAGGAGGCGGAGAGCAGGATGAAGCCGGCGGCGATGACCACGTTGCTCAGGATGTGCAGCGGGTTCAGGTGCGGGTTCCCCTCCCAGCCCAGGAGCACCTCCCAAAGGTGCCCGTTCGCGTGCGAGAACGGATCCAGGGCCGGATAGCGGCTGCCGAGCCATCCCGAGAGCAGGTAGATCGTGAGCGGGAAACCGTACATCTCGGTGAACAGCGCCACCAGGAAAGCCGAGAACGCTCCGAAGGATCTCCAGTCACGTTTGGTCCGCGGCCGCGCGAAGCTGAAGGCGAAGATGATAAACACCGCCGAGTTGATGATCACCAGCAGCCAGAGACCGTAGGCGGGCGAGTTCATCGCTCTCCTCTCTTCCCGGCACCCTGCCCCTCTCCGTCGGGGTTGCCGGAGTGCCCTCCATGCCCACCATGACCGGCGTGCATGAACACGTGCAGCACCAGGAACAGAGCCACCAGCGCGTACGGCAGGAAGCCGGAGAGGTGGACCTTGTGCTCCAGGACAACGAAAAAGCCGGCGACGGCGAGAGAGGCGATCAGCACAAGCCCGGCGCGGGAGCGTAGAAAGGCGATCATCGCGTACCCCCGCTCATCGCCGGGTGGACCGCCTCGTGGTAGAGATCCTCCCGGGTAAGCGGCAACCGGCACACACCGCTCTCGTCCGCCTTGCTGAAAAGCGTCTGGACTATGCCGATCCTGCCCGTCGCGAAAGCCCGCGCGGATGCCGACATGTACAGCCTCCATATCCTGTAGGTCCGCTCTCCGATCAGCTTCGCCGCTTCCTCGTGCCGGAACTCCAGCCGACGCACCCAGTGGCGCAGCGTGAGGGCGTAATGCTCGCGCAGGCTCTCCACGTCGCGCGTCTCGAACCCGGCGGCTTCGGCGAATTGCAGCACCTCACCCGGCGTCACCAGCTCCCCATCCGGGAAGACGTAGCGCTGGATGAAGGAGGTCCTGGGCCCGAGCGCTCTTGCCACCGCCCGCCCTGGAGCGGAGACTGGGAAGAGGGTGACGATGCCGTGGTTGAGAAAGAGCCCGCCGGGTCGGGTGAGCCGGTACGCTTCGGAGAAGTAGCCCGGCAGCTTAGCGCGACCGACGTGCTCGAACATGCCCACGCTGACCACCTTGTCGAAGGATGTCCCGCGCGGAAAGTCCCTGTAGTCCCGCACCTCGACGCGGCACCGGTCGGCGAGGCCGGCCTCGGATATCCGGCGGCGGGCCAGCTCCGCCTGGGGCTTGCTTAGCGTAATTCCCGTGGCCCGGACGCCGTAGTTCCCGGCGGCGTAGAGCACCAGGCTTCCCCAGCCGCAGCCGATGTCCAGCAGGCTCTCACCGGGCTGCAGCCGGAGCTTGCGGCAGATGAGATCCAGCTTCGCCTCCTGCGCCGCGTCGATGTCCTCCTCGCCCGTCGGGAAGTACGCGCACGAGTAGACCATGCGCCGGTCCAGCCAGAGCGCGTAGAAGTCGTTGCCCGTATCGTAGTGGGAGCGCACCGCTACCGCGTCCCGCCTCCGGGAGTGGCGCCTGCCCCGGAGCCAGGACGCCGGGCGCCCGGCGCCGTCTCCGTCCGCCGGGAGGTCGTCCGCCGGCAACGCGCGCAGCAGCCCGAAGAGCCGCAGGGAGGCCGCCGGTGACCGGAGCCGCACGGCGATGAGGTCGGCCAGGCCTGTCGCCTCCTCCATATTCCCTTCCACGTCGAAGTCGTCGCGCAGGTAGGCCTCGCCGAGCGCGACCTGCGTGGGCGGCAGGAGCATCCGCCTGAGCGCCCCCGGCCGCCGCAGCGCGAGCGCGAAGCGTGCCTCGCCCGGCGGCTCCTCTACCGAACCGTCCGGGTAGCGCACCGCGAAGTCCCGGGCGGCGGGCGGGCCGAAGAGCCGGGCCACGACCTCGCGAGATATCCCGGCCGCCGGGGCCTTCTTCGACACCAGGGGGCGCATCACGAGCGGGCTCTTCCGCCGGGGCCGGTGCGGCGCGCCGTGCTCCAGCCCAGCTTGTTGTACAGCGGGCAGTAGCCGGTTATACCGGTGTAGACGAAGTCCGCCCCGAGCAGTACAAAGACCGCTCCGAGCACCCAGGCAAACACAGACTCCGGGGCAGCCAGCAGGTACGCGAGCCCGACGAAGGCCAGGAGGGCGCCCCCTATGACCCGCACCCACCGTTCGGCCGTTCCGACGTTCTTCACCTTCTGCGTTCTCTGCATCGTCCTCTCCTTATCCAGGGTTTCCGTATCAAGGGGTCCAGATCCCGAGGACGATCAGCACCGCGAGCGCGA
>JBFLXF010000011.1:0-15633 GCA_040757515.1 Actinomycetota bacterium | reverse complement strand
AACAAAGAAACGAGGACGAAGGTTGGAGGGCCGGAGGATCCGCGGGAGGGGCTGGAGGCGGTCGTCGCCTTGAGGCGGACGCTCGAGGCCCTGGAGGCGGCGCAGGTCGAGAACGCCTTCATCGCAGGGTGGTCGTGGGCGCGGATCGCGGAGGTTCTGGGGGTGAGCAAGCAGGCGGTGCACAAGAAGCACGCCGGGCGCATCAGGGCCAAGTACCCCGGAGAACCACCGAAGAGGAAGGGCAGGGGTGCATGATCTTCGCACATTTCACCGATGAGTCCCGGGCGAGCGTGGAGGCTGCCTTCGAGGAGGCCAGGTTGCTGGGGCACGACGCTTTGGGCGACGAGGACTTGCTATTGGGAATCCTCCGCGCCGATGAAGGGATAGGCGTGGAGGCGCTCTCTTCCCTTGGTGTAACGCTCGAAGGTGCGCGGGAGGAGTCCGAAGAGATGCTCTCCGACGCCCTGTCGTGGATCGGCATCTCCTTCGAAGAGTTGCGCCGGGAGGCGGGAGAGACCTTTGATATGAGCCTCCCGAGAGACCGCAAGATCCCCTACTCGCCTCGGGCCAAGAACGCGCTGGTCAGGGCGCGCAAGCAGATGCGGATGCTGAGAGACGGCTACCTCGGCACAGAGCACATCCTGCTCGGGATACTCGACGACGAGGAAGGGCCGGCCGTCAGGATGCTGGCGCGCATGGGCGTTCCGCCGGAGACGTTGAGGAAGCGGCTGTTCGAGCTACGCGAGCGAGGCGGCTAGCGGCCGTCCGCCTCGCCGAAAGGCGTGAAGCCGGTACGGAAGAGACCCCGAACAGGGCACAGTTTCAGAGCGCGGCGCCTACTCGCTGCCCAAGGCTCCTTGTCGCTCAGGGAGTGCGGCGCTTAGCAGGCGGTGCAGAGGTGATCACTTCGGGGCCGCCTTCGAGGAGGAGGAGGAGGAAGGTCTCCTCCGCTTTGGCTCCGGTAATGGAGGGGTTCCAGGCGAACGCCTGTCCGGCCCGGATCTCGTCCCGCGTCCGGGGCGTGGCGATAACCTCGCGCGAGGCGTAGCCGGTCATGCCGCCCTGGTGGTGCAGCCTCCACTCGTCCGGGAACCCCGCCTCGGCGTAGAGGCGGCGGCAGTCCTCGAAGACGTCGGCGAGGGTCCGGCCCGGACGGGTTGCCTCCCGCATCCCCGCCAGGATGGTCTCGCAGGCATCCTGGCGGCGGCGCAGTTCCCGGTCGGGCTCCACGAACTCGACGATGCGCGTGAGGTTCGCGAAGAGGCCGCCGCGCTCGGCGCAGACCACGAGCATCGCGCGCTGCTCGATCGCGGCGCCGGTCGGCAACGGGTGGCGGTAGGCGGAGACCCTGCCGTCGGCGGCGGCCAGCAGCACCGGCGTAAAGAGGCCCCTCCTCCGGCAGGCGGCGGCCAGCCGCGCCGCCGCCTCGCGCTCGCTTATGCCCGGCTCAAGCCCGTCTGTGGCCGCGGAGACGGCCTCCGCGGCGTCGGTCCCGACGCGCCGGTAGCGCTCGATCGCGTCCGGGTCCAGCACGTAGCGCAGCGGCGCGACATCACCGGAGACGTCCGACGCGCCGGGCAACGGCGAGTCCGCGCCCAGGGAGACGCTGCCTGCGACCTCCCGGACGGTCTTTACCCTCTCTTCGTACCAGGGATACTCGACGACCTCGAGGTCCGGGGTCTGCTCCTCGCGCATCCGGGCCGCCTCGATGTTGGTGGTGAGGACGTACTCGGCGTCGGCAGTGACGAGAACGCCTGCGACGCCGAAGGGGGAAGCGTGGTCCACCCGGTTGTCCGCGCCGTTCGTATACCAGGCGAAGTTCTCGGCTCGCTCCAGAAAGAGCGCGCCGAGACCGAGCCGCTCCATCAGCTCCCGCAGCCTCTGCGTCCTCCGTCCCCTGTGCCCCGAATCCGTCCTCATCGCTACCTCCCCGCGCGGCACACCTGCGTCCGAACGCATAAGGTACACGATGGTTCGTGGCCGTCCCCGGAAGGTGCGCTTAGAGGAGAGCGAGATCGAGGTGGCTCGTGATCTCGATGCAGCCCTTTATCGAGCGGTGACCGGACAGGAGTCGGCGTAGACCGCCAGCACCCGCTCTGGCTTCTCACGCTCCACCTCTGAGGCGGTCAGGTGGAAAGTCTGCCGGATTCTCTCGAGCACCAGGATCTTGCCATCCGTTTCGATCTCCCCGGCAGTATCGGCGTAGAGACTCTCGAAGGAGACTCGGCGCGCCTCCAGAGCGCCCTTGAAGGTGCCGAGCAGTCAGCCACCCGCCGCGGCGACGAGGTAGTCGAGGTCGAGACGTAGGTTGCTCGACCCATGCTCCGTCCTCTCATTCCTCGAGTATCTTCCCGGCTACCTGTTGCACCTTGCGGTCGGCATGCGCCTGCATGTCTCCTCCGGCGCCGGTGTCCCCGGTCATCTCCTTCGCCAACCGGTCGCTTTGGCGTTCGGCATGCAGGTGGGGGTCTCCGGCGGAGCCGGTATCCTCCGTGACCCTCCGGGCGAGATCCCGATGCGCGCGCTCGGGGTCCATGGGCTGGCCCTCGAGAGGCATGTCCCGCATCATGACCCCGCTTCCCTCCACCGCCCGCCGCGCGTCCTCGCCGACCTCGCTCGCGTAGTCCGCAGACGCCGTGGAGTCCATCGAGGGCATCGAGGGCGCCGAGGGCATCGATCCCATGGACTCCGCGGAGTCCTCCCGCAGTCCAGGCAGGGGCCGCGGGCGGACGTCGCCCCGCTCGATCCTCCTCTGGACCTCTCTAGCCCGGAGCGTGGCTTGCTGCGCCCGCGCCTCGATCCGTTTGCCGACCTCGCTGTCGGCCCGCTTCATCGCGCGGTCTATCCTGCGTTCCGCCTCCCGTTGCCGCCGCTCCTGATCTCTTACGCTCACGCTGCCTCCTCAACCGACCGGTTCTCTACGGATATACCCCGACGCTCCCGAAAGCACGCGCAAGCCGCTCGCTTGATGGTTTAACATACGGGGGCGACCTCTCATGAGAGGTCCGAGTCCCGGGCGCGCCTCTCTGTGAGGCGGCCGGTACCGCAAGGGAAGTCGAAGAAAGAGAGGTTGCAGGCACAGATGCGCTCGGGATGCCTTGGGCTGCTGCTCGCGCTCGGGGTGCGCGTAGTCTCCACCATCCTGGTAGCCATCGGCGTTGCGCTGCTCCTCTTCGGCGTCTTCACCTTCGATCCCACCCTGGACGTCAGGATGATCGTTGCGCTCATCGTCGTCCCGATCGGCGCGTACCTGCTGTACCGCGCAGGACGCGGGGTATGGCGGGATCTGAGGGCTCCTCCGGACAGACCCAAAGGTAAAGAGAAGGACCGGACCCCGCCCCAGGGCTAGGCCCCTGGGTACGCAGGGACGTGGCCCTGCACAGGCATGCTGGTATAGACTTCAGTCGGTGGTTCGCGCAAGGAGAGAGACGTTGAGAAGCACGCCGCCGGGAATTACCTCCCAAGACAAGGCGCCGGAGGCTGCGGGCGTCTCGCCGGTCCTCTACCCGGACGGTGGTCGCCGGTGATACGGTACGTATTGGCGATGGTGCTCCTGACGATCACCTACGCATTCGTGCTGGGGAGCTTCCATCCATGGGATCTGAGCATCGGGGTCATTATCTCCGGCGCGCTGCTGCTCGCGTTCCGGCGTTTCGTCTTCGGCGAGATGCCCGCGCGTACACCCGGCATGCTCGAACGCATAGTCGCCTTCGTGCCGTTCACGGCTGCAGCAGTATGGAACATAGTGACCGGAACATGGGAGGTGGCCCTCGTCACGCTCCATATCCGGAGGCTCTCAGCACCCGGCATCGTCGCCGTCCCCATCGGGGAGAGGACACCCACCGGGGTCGCCGTCTCGTCGCTTACGACAACGCTCTCTCCCGGCACCTTTCTCGTCGACGTGGACCACGAGCGGGACGTAATGCTGATCCACAGCATAAACGCCAGCGACCCGGACGCGGTCCGGGAATCCCATCAGGAGTTCTACCGGCGCTACCAGAGGAGAGTATTCCCCTAGGCGAGCCGCCGGAAGAGCGCATGGCGGATCGGGACTACCAGGGCGGGAGAATCACCGGGGGTCATCGGGGTACACGCCGCTTTTCAGGTTACGCCCCGACTCGTCCACCGCGCCCGGCGTCCTCATACGCTCCTCTTTCTCGAAGGCCGACTTAGCGATCACATGCGCCGAGACCGGCGTGGTGAGCAGCAGGAACACTGCGATCAGCGCGCATCGGACAATGATGTCTGCGTCTCCGGTAACCGTCGAGGAGACGAGGAGCGAGACCACGCCGAGGAAGACCACCTTGCTCGCCGCGTGCACCTTGGTGTAGGTGTCGGGCATCCAGATCATACCGTAGATCCCTATCGTCATCACGAAGACACCCAACACAACGAGCGCGTCGGCCAGCCAGGGAATGACCGCATCCACTAGAAGATCTTTCTCTCCCCGTGATAGCGGGCCAGCGCGAGCGTGGCTACAAAGGCGAGGACCGAGAGGACGAGGGCCGCATCCAGGTAGTACGGCGAGTGGCTGGCGTCGGCATAGAGGACCAGGAGCGCCACCAGAACCAGGGTCAGCGTATCCAGCGCAAGGATACGTCCCGCAGTAGAGCGCATCCGCAGTACGGCCACCACGCTGACCACGAACAGACCCGTCATCCACACGGCCGCCGCGTAGAACACCGTCTCGTGCATCGAAAGCCTTCCTAGCCAGGTCTCCGCATGAGTCCCTGAGCCCCGGGATATCGCTCGCCGTTGATCCTATCTCATCCCCGGGACACAGTCACCTCCCTTCGGAATCTCCAACGCGTGAGATTCGGGCTTTGGGGTATGAAAGCGTTGGCGGCAGCGAGTCGCGACAGGGGGTGCGAAAGCGTGAGAGAGTTCGAAGAGAGACGCGTCTCGCGGTCGGTGAAGCTGACTCTCAGTCTGGCGGCCGGGCTGCTCTTCGCAAGCGGCCTCCTGCTGGGGGTACTCTTCGGGCGGGTTGGCCTGGGGGTGCTGCTCTTCGCCCTCGGTGCCGTGCTCTTCGCCGTGAGAGGCTACCTCAACACGGGAGATAAGGTGACGGCGGGCGCCCTGATCTTCGTCGCCCTCGTGGCGATCGGCATCCAGGCGATCATCTACCTGTTCGGCCCCTGAAAAATATGGGTTGACGGGTTGAGCTTCCAGTACCCGGGGTAAGGAGATGACCATGACGCCTTTTCTGCCGATCGAGCGAAAAGACGGTTACCTGCCCCTGGAGGATTACGGCCTCATCGGCGACGGGTCCACCGCCGCCCTTGTGGGTCGGGATGGCTCAGTGCCCTGGCTCTGCGTCCCGCGCTTCGACTCCCCGCCGCTGTTCTGCGCCATCCTCGACCGGCATCGCGGCGGCGCCTTTACGGTCACCCTCGAGGACCTGGCGGAGTCCCGCCAGCTCTACGAGCCTGACACGGGGGTGCTGGTAACGGAGCTGCGGGGACACTCGGGGCTCGTGCGCCTCACCGACGCCCTAACCCTGCGCTCCGGCGCCGACCTGAACGAGGACACCCCGGCGGCCCGCGGCGAGCTGCTGCGCTCCGTGGAGGTGCTCGGCGGCCCGGTGCGCCTGCGCGTCTCCATCGAGCCCCGTGGCGGCGCCAGAGCCGAACGCCGGGGCGACGGGCTGCGGATACGCTGCGGGGCACAGCCAGACCTCGACCTGCAACTCTGGGCCACGCCGCCGCTCAAGGGGACAAGCGTCGTCCTGGATCTCGATGCCGGCGACAGGCTCTCGCTGGTGCTGCGCTGGGGTGGAGGTCAGCGCCGCCACCACCCGTCTTCCCCGGAGGAGCTGCTGCGGTCCACGCTGGCCGCCTGGCGGCGCTGGACGCGTCACCTCAACTACGAGGGGCCGCGGGAGGAGATGGTGCGGCGCTCGGCGATCACTATAAAGCTCTGTGACTACTTCCCGACCGGTGCCATCGTCGCCGCGCCCACCTCCTCGCTGCCGGAGGAGATCGGGGGCGAACGCAACTGGGACTACCGGTACGCCTGGATCCGGGACGCCGCCTTCTCGGTCTACGCCCTGCGGCGCATCGGACTGAGCGAGGAGGCCGCGGGTTTCCTCGGATGGGTGCTCGACGCCGTCGAGCGCCACGGCCATCCGAGGGTTCTCTATGACGTGGACGGCGAGACTCCCGCTCCCGAGCGTGAAGACCCGGATCTCGAAGGCTACCGGCGCTCCGCCCCGGTGCGCTGGGGCAACGCCGCCGACCGTCAGCGCCAGCACGACGTCTTCGGCGAGATCCTGGACTGCGCCTACCAGTGGGCCTCAGATCGGTGGGCGAAGAATGCCGTCGCATCCCGGATAGACCCCGCTCTCTGGGAGAGGCTACGCAACCTCGCGGAGGACGCCCGCCGCGAGTGGCGAAAACCGGATCACGGCATCTGGGAGGTCCGCACCTCTGGCCGCCCGTTCACCTATTCCGCCGCTCTCTGCCAGGTCGCCCTCGATCGCGCCGCCCGCCTCGCCGAGCGCCTCGGCCTCGAAGGAGACGCGAAAGGGTGGCGCAGGGAGGCCGAGAGGATAAGAGAAGCCGTCCTCGAAGATGCCTGGGACCCGGAGATCGGCTCCCTCACCGAACACCTCGGAGGCGGCGGTCTGGACGCGAGTCTCCTCGCCCTGCCGCTCAGGCGCGTCGTTCCCGCCGACCACCCGAAGATGATCGCCACCACGGAGGCCGTCTCAGAGCGTCTGGGAGCGGGTGACGGGCTGCTCTACCGCTACCTCGTCGAAGAGTCGCCGGACGGACTCTCGGGGCACGAGGGAGCGTTTCTGCTGTGCAGCTTCTGGCTCGTGGACAACCTGGCCCTCCAGGGCAGGTTGGAAGAGGCGCGCGAGCTCTACGACTCTCTATGCGACCGGGCGAACCCGCTGGGGCTGTTGCCAGAGCAGGTGGACCCCACCAGCGGCGCCTTTCTGGGCAACTACCCGCAGGCATTCAGCCACATCGGCGTGATCTCCAGCGGCTTCAACCTCGCCCGCGAGACGCGGCGGAGGGAGCGGCGGTGATCCGTCGCCTCCTCATCCTCGGTGCCGCAGGCGACCTCTCGCTGCGCTACCTTATACCGGCGCTCGCCCGCCTGCGCGAGGCCGGACACCTTCCCGGAGGCTTCGAGGTCCACGGCCTCGCACGCGCCGGGATGGACGACGGGGCCTTTCGCGCCCTCGCCCTGGAGAGGATGGCCGAGCACGCCCCCGACCTCCCATCCGGGGCGCGCGAAGGGCTCGCGAGGTCGCTCTTCTACCATAAAGCCGACGTAACCGATCCGGAGCAGGTAGCTGCGACCCTGGAGGACTACCGCGAACCGGTCCTCGCCTACCTGGCCCTGCCGCCGGCGATCTTCGCCCCTACGGTGCGGGCGCTCAAGGAGGCCGGTCTGCCGGAGGGCAGCCGCATCGTCGTCGAGAAACCCTTCGGGGAGGACCTGGAGTCGGCCCGGCAGCTGAACCGGCTGCTGCACGAGGCGTTCCCGGAGGAGGCGGTGTTCCGGGCTGATCACTTCCTCGGGTTGCAGACGGTACAGAACGTCCTGGGGCTACGCTTCGCCAACCGCGTCTTCGAGCCGCTGTGGAACCGGGAGCACGTCGAGGAGGTCGAGATCGTCTGGGACGAGACCCTCACCCTCGAAGGGCGGGCCGGCTACTACGACAAGGCCGGCGCGCTTAAGGACATGATCCAGAACCACCTCCTCCAGCTCTTGTGCCTGGTGGCGATGGAGCCTCCCCTCACCCTGCATGAGCGCGATCTCCGCGGCCGCAAGGCCGAGACCCTACGGGCAATTCGCACGCTCTCTCCGGAAGAGGTAGAACGCGGGACGGTACGCGCCCGCTACTCCGCCGGTCGTATCGGTGAGAGGGAGGTGCCCGCCTACGTCGAAGAGGAGGGCGTAGACCCCAAGCGCGACACCGAGACCTTCGCGCAGGTCACGCTCTATGTGGACAACTGGCGGTGGTCGGGGGTGCCGTTCGTGCTGAGGACCGGAAAGGCGCTGGCAAGGGACCGGGCGGAGATCGTGGTGCGCTTCCGGCCCGTCTCCCACCTCGCCTTCGGACAGAAGAGCGGCCCCGAGCCCAACGTCCTGCGCCTCGGCATGCAGCCGGACCGCACCTCCCTTTTTGCCAACGTGAACGGCCCCGGCGATCCCTTCGACCTGGAACGCATAGAGCTCGGCGCGTACCTCGCCCCGCAGGAGCTGCCGCCCTACGGGAAGCTGCTCCTCGCCGCTCTTGAGGGCGACCCGACCCTCTCGATCCGCGCCGACGAGGCCGAGGAGTCCTGGCGCATCGTTGAGCCGGTAATCGCGGGCTGGAGCGAAGGCAGAGCACCGCTTCTGGAGTACCCTGCCGGATCCGAAGGTCCCAGGTGATTCGCCCGACGCGCGCCCTCTCGCAGAGAATCTACGCTAGGAGCCCGTGTCCTCCTCCTGCGTCGGGAAGATCGCCTGCAGTATAGGGTCCACCTGCAGCGACTCTACGACCTCCGGGAACCACATCAGAGTGCCATCGCTTTGCACGAGCGCGACCGCAGTTTCTCCCTCTGCCACGCCGTACATCCCGGAGACCCAACCCGCTGCGTCCCACAACACGTAGTAGGGAAGCCCGAGCTTCCCCTGCAACTCCTTTACCGGCTCCATCGTCTCAGACCGGACGATTGCCGCTACCGTTGTGGTCACCGTAGGCCCGATGCGGGTATACGCCTCGCCGGTAGCCCTGCTCTTCTCTCTGGCGCGAAAGCGTTCTGACACCGCGGCTCGCTGGAGATCCACCTTGTGTTCTTTCAGACGTTCCAGCAGTTCGTGGCCCGCTTCATCCGCGCCGACGAAAGCGAGGACGACCGGGCCATGCGCCGTCCTCATATCCAGCCGGAACTGGCCGCCCTGCACCGAGGGAATCTGGAAGTTGGGGGCCTTCTCTCCGGAGCGTAGCGGTACGGTCTTTCTGTTCTTTCTGAAGAGCGCCATGCTACCCCTATCTGTAGAGTTCGTCTTCGCAGTGGGCCCGGACGGCTTGCTGCCGGCATCTCTGATGCGCCGGGAGGACGCAGGCTCCGCAGCCTCGCCCTCAGCGCCGTCCGTCGCCCACGCTCCTCGAACCATTCAATGACCACGTAGTTCGTGATAGTCTAATCGAGCAGCCGAAGACGGCGCAAGACCGTGAGAGCCGGAGGCGATGTAGCTTGACTCTCCGTTTTTCGGAGGTGAGAAGAGTTGTCGAACCTGAGAGATGGGTCGAAGAAAGAAGACGCAAAGAGACGGCCTGGCCCCTGAAGGGAGGCGAGTAGTTCCCGGTGTTTTTTCGGATAGAGAAGGGTAGGTAACATGCCGCAGCTAGGACAAGGAATACTGAAGGGTATGGGAGTTACCCTCAAGCACCTCTTCGAGGGCAAGATCACGCGCCAGTACCCCGAGTACAAGCGCGAGCTGCCCGAACGCACGCGGGGCATGCTAACCGTGGACATGGATCGCTGCATCTCGTGCCTGCAGTGCATGAGGGTCTGCCCGGACCACTGCATCACCATAGAGCAGGAGAAGCGAGACCCCGACGGCTCGGGCAAGGCCCGGCCCTATTCCGCAGGCTTCATGATAGACGACTCGCGGTGCATGTACTGCTCTTTGTGCGTTGAGGTCTGTCCGGTGAACTGCATCTACCACACCGAAGAGTTCGAGATACAGGCTTACAACCGCCTGGAGCTGGCCCGGCAGTTCGGCGAGCGGCCCGTGGACCCGACCAGGGACCCCAAGCCTGCGGTCAAGATACCGTTCTCGACGGCGGGCAGCAAGCCTCCCATCAAGGAGAAGAAGAAGCCCACCGGCAAGAGGGCGCCGGCCACCGCAGGGCGTTACATATTCGGGAAGAACCCGGAGAACTGACCGTCGAGTTCCTCTCCCGTTGCGGGTGTGCTTTCCTGAGGGAAGCGGGGACGCGCCCATACCGCGGCGCCGCCTCTGCGCCGAACGTGAAGACGCGCACAAGGGATCGTGATCGAGGTCAACGGCCGGCTTCGGCCCCCGCGTCGAAGACTACAATGACCAGGCGAGCGACAACCGCCGGGATATAGTCACGAAAGGAGGCACAAGGTGGCCTACGTCATAACAGAAGCGTGTATCGGGACCAAGAACACCGCTTGCGTAGGGGTATGTCCGGTGGACTGCATCTACGACGCAGGAGACCAGTACGTCATCAACCCGGAGGAGTGCATAGACTGCTCCATGTGCATGCCTCAGTGTCCGGTGGAGGCCATCTATCCCGGAGACCAGGTCCCCGAGGAGATGCGGCATTACGCCAAGAAGGCCGCCGAGATCGACTACTCGAAGCTTGCGCCGGGCTGGGGAGTCAACTAGGCGGATCTTCAGGAGTAACGATCATGGTTGAGATGAGGAAGCGAAGCCTCGAGGAAGTAAAGGCCCTCAGTATCGAAGAGGCCGTAGAGATCATGCGCCAGGCCGGCATAGTCGGCGCGGGCGGCGGTGGTTTCCCGACCTACTTCAAGTACAAGAGGCCCCTGCCGCACCTGATCGTCAACGCCACCGAGAGCGAGCCCGGCTACTGGGGCGACAAGCTGCTGCACAAGATCTACCTGCAGGAGTTCCTCCGGCTCTTCGAGGCGATGAAGGCGATCTTCGAGTTCGAGCAGATCAGCCTGGGCATCCACGAGAAAGACCGCGAGTGGTACGCCGACTACGAGGAATACGTGGGCGACGGCGTCTACGACATACGCTACGTGCCGGACACCTACGCTCTGGGAGAGGAGAAGACCCTCGTCAAGCACTCCACCGACAAGAGGGTCCCATTGTTCACGAACAACCCGGACGGCACGAGGCGACCGGGGATGCCGCCGGACGTGGGCATCGTCGTAAACAACTCGGAGACGCTTCTGAACGTCTACAAGGCGCTGTTCCTCGGCAAACCCGTAACGACCGTGTTCTTTACGGTCTTCGGGATGGAGAGACACATCATAGACCTCAAGGCCTACGAGGCGCCGGTGGGCACCTCGGTCAGGGAGATTCTGGAGATCTCGGGCCTGGACGTAGAGAAAAGGATCGTGGGCGCCAGCAACGTCGTCGGAGACGGCGATGACTCCGAGCGCCTTGTGGTGGCCGACGGAGGGCCATACATCAACGACATCCTCGACGGCAAGGCAGTAAAGAACGGTGAGGCCTACATCCGGCGCACGACGAACTCCCTGCTTCTGATCCCCGAAGGCCGGCAGAGCAAGGAGTATGCCAGAGAGATAAAGACCTATCCTCCCGAGGAAGGCTTCGTCTCCCTGGTCGGGAAGGTCTCAAGCGTACAGGTACCCCTCGCGGGCGGCCCGCTGACCCCGGCCACTCCCATCGTCTCGGAGGGCGAGGAGGTCGAGTACGAGCAGAAGATAGCCGAGCCTGCGGACAGAGGCTTCTCCATCGGCGTCTGGGCGAGCATGAGAGGAAAGGTCTCTTCGGTAGGGGACAGCCTGATCACGATCTCGGGCAGCGCCGCGGAAGAAGAGTCCGGGGTCCGGGAGCCGGCCAGAGTTCAGATCTAAGAGAGCGGGCAAGGAGCCGGGGTACGCGATACCCCGGCCCTCCGTCGTCCCTTGCCTGCTCTCTTTCCCTCCACCGCAACAGAGGTCCGCGTCGAGACGGGCGAGATAGCGGACGTTGCAGACGGCCTTTCGTCTATCTGTCTCGCGCACAGCCCGGGCGGAAGAGCCCCAGTTCACCGGCGGACATCTCCCTCAGCGCGCCAGGGCGTGGTACTCCTCGTTGGGAATCATGCCGCACGCCAGAGACATGCGGTTGGTGAAGTTGTACATGCTGGCGATCTCAACGACGTCCCAGACCTCCTCCTGGGTGAGCCCGAGACGTTGCAGGCGCTCCAGATCCTTCGGGGAGCACTCCAGGGGCTCCTTCGTGACCTTCACGGCGAAGTCCAGGATGGCGGTGCGGCGCTCATCGAGACCCGCGCGGCGGTAGTCGAGCGTGATGCGGTCGGCGAGGATGGGGTCCCCGAGGGCCTCTCTCAGCGCGGCGCCGTGGGCGACCAGGCAGTAAAGGCAGCCGTTAGCCATCGAGACGGCGACCGCGATCATCTCCCGCTCCGCTGCGTCGAGGTTCTCGGTGGGCTCGTGCAGCTGCCTGTAGTGGTCGAACCAAGCACTGAGCCGTTCGGGACGGTAGCTGTACGCTCTGAAGACGTTGGGCACGAACCCTAGCCTCTCGCGTGCCTTGCGGAAGAGGCCTCGCAGATTCTCCGGCAGTTCTCTCTCCTCAGGGACGGGGAACCAGCTGATCGGGACGGCGCTCCCCTTCTTGGAGATATGCTCCACGTCGGTCATCCGAGCCTCCTCTGACTCCTCTAACGGTTGACGGCTCGCATCTGCTGCTCGGCGTACCGCTCCCCGGCTACGGAGCCGCGGGGCAGGACCTCCTCTATGCGCCGCAGGTCTTCCCCGGTGAGCTCCAGATCCGAGGCCGCGGCGTTTTCCTCCAAATACCTGCGCCGTTTGGTGCCGGGGATGGGCACTATGTCCTCGCCCCGCGCCAGCAGCCAGGCGAGGGCGAGCTGGCCCGGGGTGGCGCCCTTCTCCGCGGCGATCTCGCGCACCCTGTCGGCGAGCCTCAGGTTCTTCTCGAAGTTCTCCCTGGCGAAGCGGGGGAAGCGGGCGGAGCGGGTGTCGTCCTCGGGCAGATCCTCTATGCTCCTCCAGGCGCCGGTCAGGAAGCCGCGCCCGAGAGGGCTGTAGGCCACGAAGCCTATGCCGAGCTCCCGGACGGTCGGAAGGACCTCGTCCTCCGGGTCTCGGGTGAAGAGGGAGTACTCCGTCTGCAGGGCGGAGATCGGGTGCACGGCGTGCGCGCGACGGATGGTCTCCGGGGCCGCCTCCGATAGCCCGAGGTAGCGCACCTTTCCCGCCTCCACCAGCTCCTTCATGGCGCCTACGGTCTCCTCTATGGGGACCTTCGGGTCCACCCGGTGCTGGTAATAGAGGTCTATATGCTCTACGCCGAGGCGCTGCAGCGAGGCGTCGCACGCCTGCCTGACGTACTCTGGATCGCCGCGTACGCCCAGGAAGGAGCCGTCCTCGCCGCGTACGTTGCCGAACTTGGTGGCGAGGACTACCTCGTCGCGCCTGTCGGCTATCGCCCGTCCAACGAGCCTCTCGTTCGTGAACGGACCGTACATGTCGGCGGTGTCGAGGAAGTCTATCCCGAGCTCCAGGGCGCGGTGGATCGTGGCCACGGACTCGCTCTCGTCGGCGGTGCCGTAGAACTCGCTCATCCCCATGCAGCCGAGCCCGATCTCCGAGACGACCAGCCCCTCGCTCCCGAGCCTTCTGCGGTCCATGCCCCTCCTTTGAGACGGCTGTAATCCCCGCCCGAGTTTACAACGGTTCCGCCAGCGACGTCCGGCCAGACTCCGGCCCATGCCGCCCCCGACGGATAGAAGTGGCATCACTCGACCTCTTGTTGGGGCGCCGTAGATCCCCCTCAGCGGGTGACCGGCAGGTCTGCAGCTCCCTCAGACGCGATCCGAGACGCCGCTCACGCCGGCCATGCTCGCACAGTGGGCACAGCAGAAGAAGCGTCCGTCGGCCTCTATTCCATGTCCGATCACCTTGCATCCGCAATGCTCGCACGTGGGAGCGAGCATGTGGATGGCGCACTCGAAGCTATCGAAGGTACGCGCCTCCTGACCCGGGAGCGTGACGGAGAAAGCTTTGTCGTAGTCGTTGCCACATACCGCGCACCGCGCCATCTCGAAGTCCCTTCCCTCGTGTGCCTGCATGGATTCTTCCTCGTCGAAGCCAATGTCAAACGTCGAAAGAAGGGCCTCCCCGCCGACTCCAATACGTCCCCCGCCGCAACGATCCCCGCACACGAGCTCCGCAGCGCATACGACTCCCGCGCCCGCCACGAGCTACCGGGACACCAGCCCGATCGCGCTCAGCCGCTCGCTCTCATGGACACATCTTCATGCCGGCACCACCTCGATGACGGGAAGCTCGTCGATGTTTTGGGTGATGTTGTGCGGGACGCGGCTCTCCGGACCCACTCTCAGGAGCCTGACCCGGCGGGCCAGCGCGTCGATGATAGCGTGGGCCTCCATGCGGGCCAGTTCTCGTCCCGCGCAGCGATGCCGGCCGTGGCCGAAGGAGAGGTGGTCGATCGGATCGCGCTCGACCAGGAAGGCGTCGGGATTCTCGTAGTGGCGCTCGTCCCGGTTGCCGGCGCCGAAGAGGATGGCAACCTGTGAGCCGGCCGGCACCACGGCGCCGTCGATCTCCACGTCCCTTCTCACCCGCCGGCCCCACGCATGTATGGGCGCCCAGAACCGGAGCACCTCGTTGAAGGCGGCCGGAACTAATGAGCGGTCCTTACGCACCAGCTCGAGCTGATCGGGGTGCGCCGCGAAGAGCGCGAACGGTCAGGTCTGCGCGGGCTGCGGGCGTTCGGCCTGCGGAACGATCAGGTCGAAGGCTTCCCATCGGGAGCCTTCAGGCAGGACGCCGGAGAGTATCCGGGGTAGGTCGGTCTTAAGGTACAATCGACCCTCCTTCGCCACCCTACATCCATTCGGCTTCTTCCGCGTGAGCGAGAGACCTGGGCATGAGGAAGAGTATTGTCGCTGCGATCACCCCGGCGAGCGCGAACACGTAGAAGCCCCACGGTACCGCCAGCCCGGCGCCGACCAATATCCCTCCGAGGATAGGGCCGGTGATCGCTCCCACCCTCCCGACCCCCGCAGCCCAGCCGAGTGCTGTCGCACGGCTGCTCGCGGGGTAGTGCTGGCCGACGTTCGCATACACGAGCGTCATGCCGCCGAAGGTCCCCGCCCCGGCCAACCCGGCGAACACGTAGGTCAAGAGCAACGGCATACCGAGGCTCAACAGGGCTATGCCCACCGCTGCGGTGGAGAAGAACAGGCCGCAGACCAGCTTCGCGCCGAGCCTATCCGCGAGCCAGCCCGCCGCCAGAGAACCGACTATAGCGCCCACGTTGAAAAGCACCAGAAACGAGAGGGCCGAACCGACCGAGTACCCGGCCACCCTCATCACCTCTGGCAGCCAGATGCTCAGGCCGTAGATAAGCATGAGCCCCATGAAAGCGGCGACCCAGAAGGCGAGGGTCCGAACGAGGTAAAGCCTCGAGACCAGCGTCTTCAGAGCGTGGAGTTTACCCTCGTGTACGGCGGTCTCTTCCTCCTTCTCGACCGTCCGGGCGATCTCTTGCAGGGGGATGCCGTAACGCCGGGAGAGCGTTTCCGCCTCCTCCCTACGCCCCTCCGCCAGGAGGAAGCTTATGGATTCCGGCATGTACTTCAGGCCCAATGGGACGACTATCAAGAACGGCACCAGCGCGAGGAAGAACATCACCCGCCAGCCGAAGGCCGGTATCAGCGGGATGGCGAGGCCCGCCGCCAGCAGTCCTCCGACGTTGTAGCTGGCCATCATGGCCAGGTAGGTGAGGTTGCGCCGGTGGCCGGGCGCGTACTCCAGTGTAATACCGAATCCGGGTGAATGGTGTTCGGAACGTCATGCCGTCTGAGGCCACCAGTGGTAGTTGGTCAGGCCCCTGATGGCTTCGGCCTGGTCCATCAGTTGGACGCAACGCTCCACCAGCGCG
>JBFLXF010000010.1:0-15694 GCA_040757515.1 Actinomycetota bacterium | reverse complement strand
CGGAGAAGGTGCGAGCTGCTCGGGCTTTGGACATCCCGCTTCCTACGGCGGAGACTATCCTTCTTCTGAGGTCCATCGAGTAACCGCTCATGAGAGCATGTTCTCATCGGTTCATTACCGCTGCAATATGCTGTCAGTACGCCCCCGGAACCCCTAGCAGGATAAGCGTTCTCCTTGAGCTGCGAGCCGCAGGAAGCGCGCAGAGGGGCACCAGCGTAGCACCGGCAGTCGTCCACGCAAGGGACGCTCCGAAAGCTCGGGCTGAAGCCCGCCCTCCGGGTTTCGCTACGCGAAAACCTTTCTCCGCTCGGAGCCCTTGCGCTCCCTTTGTGCCGGCGCTCTTTTGGCCCCCAGGTCGCGCTCCGCCTGGAAGGGGGCGCGGAAAAGAGAAATGCCCCAGCGGTGTTGCAGCACCCTGGGGGCCGGACCAAGGGGGTACTCCTTGATCGAGGGTAGTGTAGTGCGTCGTGCGCGCCGGGGCCTCGCGCTCTGGCGCAGTCAGGGGGCCGAGATCCGGCCCATGCCGGCGGGCGGTTTGTCCGTGCCGTCGTGCAGTCAACCCGGCCGCAGCTACCGGGTGTCGCTTGTGGGCGAGGGGCGCTGCGGGTGCGCCGATTGGCGGCGACGCAAGCAGCCCTGCAAGCACCTGTACGCCGCACTGGTATGGGCGGCGAAGCGGCGCGCAGCCTTGGCGTCGGGCCGGCGAGAGGGTGGCGGCATGACCGCCGCCACCCCTACCCCCGCCGGGCGATACGAGATTCACCACCGCATCCCCCGGTGCCTGTTGAAGGCTTGGGACCGAGGCAACGGCCCGGGCCTTGGGCCCGAGGATCTCCAGGCGTGGTGCGAATGGTTCGAGGAGGCTCACCGCTACGGGGTAAACCCCGACGTCTCCCGAGAGGAATTGGCGGCTCTGATCGAGGGCTCCGCAGTCGAGATCGCCGGCGATGCTCACCGGGCAGCACACTCGGAGGCCGACGATTTCGCCCGATGGGGCAGGCTTGGCGGCCTGGAGACACTCGGGCGTTACGGTCGGCCATGGTTCGCGCTGCTGGCCCGCAGGCGCTGGAAGAAGATTGGCGCTGATGCTCTCGGCGCTTATCGGGCGGAGCTTGCGGCTAAGGCAGGGACGGCTTGATGGCCGTCCCGCTCTTCCCCTTGGACCACGTCGTCGCGACGCCGAGGACGCTCGCCCTCCTGGACGACTTTGGCACGGACCCGGCGGACGAGTATTACGGCGAGAGTCCGCAGGGGTCGGGGCCGTTGCGTTTCCGACCCCTGCGAGGCACCCGGTCGGTTACCTCATGCTACGGCCGTGAGAGTGCTCAAACCGTACCTCTCGGGTATCCTCACCTAATAAGGCGCGGAAACGGAGGCCAGACGGTTTTGTACCTTGGAAGGATGACGAAGGAGATGCTCCGGCGGAGGCCGTACCTGTCCAGATCGAAGAAGCCCATGCGGCGCTTCTGGCGGAAGCACGTCCCCGGCGAGCCGGTGCCCGAAGGGCTCATGGAAGAAGTCGCGTGAACCACGACGGAAGGAGAGAGACCATGGCCGACGCCCGAACCGACGCCTTCGAGCTAGAGGCGGCGAGCATCGAGGAGTTTCTGGACCTGCTCGAGAGGAGGGAGCGGGACCCGGTGGTGGCCGGTAATGAAAGCACCGGCCCGTTCGTCAGGCGTGCGGTCTGCGTGACGCGGCTCTTCGACCGCAGACCCTCGGATCACGCCTTCCCGATAATCACCCGCTACGTGGCCGCCGCCTTCGCCTACGGCGAAGATCTCGTCTCCTACCGGATCACGACCTCGAACGGGATGGAGATGCCCTCGCCGGCGGACGACGCCGAGAAGATGGCGAAGCGGCAACAGGAGACTTACGAGGACGTTCGTTCCAGGGTGGAACAGAGGATCGAGGAGCTCGGGATCTCTTCCCGCGTCCCGATCGTCGAAGGCTTCCTGCACCACGCCACCGATCCCCGGGCTTCGAGAGGGAGGTAAGGGCACGATGAAGATAACCATGCCCACCAGAGGGCTTCGGCGCGCCTTGTCGATAGTCATGAAGGCCGCCGCCAGGTCCACCGCGTCAAACCCGCTGTACTCTGCGGTCCTCTTCGAAGCCGCCGGCGGCGCCTTGAGGATCTCGGCCACCGACGCGGAGATCTCCCTGAGCCTGCGGTGTGCCGCCAAGGCGGAGCGGGAAGGAACCCTGGCGGTCGGGGCGCGCGTCCTTAACGATCTGGTTAGATCCTTAGATGGAGGCGAGATCACCCTGCAAGAGCGGGACGGCCAGGCCCGCCTCTCGTACGGCGAGGGAGAGTACGCCCTGAGGCTCTACGCCGCCGAGGACTTCCCAAAGATCCCCGAGTTTCCCGCCGAAGGCTCCTTCTCCGTCAGCGCCGGGGCGCTGGCGCAGGCCGCGAAGAAGGTCCTGCCTTCCGTCTCGAAGGACGAGACCCGGCCCATCCTCACCGGCGCGCTGGTTTCTTTCTCGGACGGCAAGGTCGTCCTGGCGAGCACCGACTCGTTCCGGCTGGGGATCGTGGAGGCCGCCCTCGAAGGGGCCCCGGATCTGGGCAGGGAGGCGATAATCCCGGCCCGCGCCCTGCGCGAGCTCTCCTCCCTGGCGACCCGCCTGGACGAGGTCCGGATCGCCATGACCGAGAACTCCGCCCTCTTCCGGGGACCGGGCCTGCTGCTCGCCAGCCGCCTCATAGACGGAAGCTTCCCGGAGTACCGGAGGCTGCTGCCCGCCGAGTTCGCGGCGGAGTTTACCGTTCCGGCGGGGCCGCTCGTCGAGACCCTGGGGCGCGTCAACCTGTTCGCCGGAAGCGGTCGGGACGGCAAGAACGCAAACCCCGTTCGCCTGGAGTTCAAGAAGGGTAACGGAACGCTCGAAGGCGGCACCCTGGAGGTCTCGGCGGAGGGAGCGCAGACCGGGGCGGCCCGGGAGAGCATCGGGGTGGAGGTCAAGGAGGGATTGCGCGCCACCTTCAACGGCGATTACCTGCTCGACGGGGTGAGGACCTGCGGTTCGGAGGAGGTGAGGATCCGCTTCACCGAACCGCTCAAGCCGGCGGTGATCGAGCCGTCCGAGGCGGACGGCTACCGCTGCATCATCATGCCGATGCGCGACCCATCGGAGGGGAGGTAGCCCGTGTGATGGACGCCCACGAGGTGGTACAGGCCCTCACCTGGAAGTACGGCGTGCGTCTGAAGCTGAACGAGGAGGGAACGCGCGTCGGACTCTCCAGGGCGGACCGGCGTCGCCTGCCGGAGGAGCTTCTGCGCGGCATCAGAGCGAACCACGACGAGCTTCTCAGGAGCGAGCTGTTCAAGGACTACGGCGAGCGCTTCGCCCGCTGGATGCACGAGAGACACGGCGCGGACCCGGAGAGCCCGCCTTGCCGGGCCGCGATGGCGGCACTCGGAGAGGGCGGCACCCACGAGCGCCTCAACGCGGCCTGGATCGATGGGGACCTGGACGGCTTCAAGGCGGCCCTCAAGGACTACTTCCGGCCCGCCGTGCGCGCCTTCAAAGACGCCATCGTTACCCAAGGAACCAGCACCCACTCTACGAAGGGTGCTCCTCGTAGGGGAAACCGGGGGCTTGAGGCCGCCCGCGGGGCCTCCACCGGCCGCGGCGGTGGTGAGCACTCGCGCCGCCCGTTATAATCCAACCCAGAGGTACGTAGAAGGCCCGGTAGACCCGGACGGGGCGCCCTCGGATCAAGTGTTTGGCGACGCTCCGGCGCACCGTCCCGGGAGGCCCAGGAACACGAGAGAGGGGTGGTGTCCTTGCCGGCACTCGGCTTTGCCGTTCCCCTGGCTACCCGGCGCGCCCGGGCGCGTGTCTCCCGACCCCCAAGAGGAGCGACGTGAGGGCGCTGGCGGGGCTCTTCCGAAAGAGGGCGCTTATCGCGCTGGCGCTGCCGGTCGTGGCGGCCTGGATCGCGGTGGTCTGGGCACTCGGCGACGGAGAAGACGACCGGATCTCCGAGAGGACGACGCTGCCCGTCGTCCGCAACGAGGTCCTCTACACCTACGACATCTTCGACAAACGCCTCCTCGTCGGCTACTCGGACGCCGTTTTCGTCGGTCGCGTGATCCGCAGGGTCGGTCAGGAGCCCATAAAGACCACCATCCCGAACGACGAAGAAGGACCACAGACCCAGTTCGAGGTCAAGGTCCTGGAGATCGTCGAGGCCGAGGGTCCGGCGAAGGACCTCGCAGCCCGGCAGACCGTGGTGGTGAACCAGATCGGCGGCAAGGACCACAAACGCGGCGTAACCGTTGCCGTCGAGGCCGTCGTACCGGGATCCGACGGGACGGGCGAGAGTACCGGCCCGCCGCCCACCGTCCACGTCCCCGACAAACCGCTCGCGGTGGGACGCGAGTACATGTTCGCCACCCGCATAGATCGGGTGCAGGGCTGGCACTCCCTGACCGCCCAGCCGGCGGCTAACGTCCTCCTCGAGAGCGAGGACCAACGACGGAAGCTCGTCTCCGAGTTCGGCGAGGCCGTCGAAGACCGGGGCGCGGCACCCAGGGTGGTCGGCGGATGACCGGGCGCCGGCTGCGGAGACGGGCCGCCGAGATTGTACGCGCCGTCGAACTGGTGTTGATCGGCGCGATCATCGTGGCCTCCCTGCTCCTCGCCGCGCTGGTGGGCGTGCTGGTCCTCTCGGCGAAGAACGGCGCCACTCCCGACGAAGCCGGACGGCGCGCCGGCGGCGAGGAGGCCGCGCGGCACGGGCAGCCTCCCGGCGAGGGCGCCAGGGCACGGCATAAGGAGGTAGAAGAGGTGCTCTGCGCCGAACCCGACGAGCTCTCCTATGCGGGAGGAGACGGGCCTCTCGCCGCTGCCGCGGACGAGAACGGCCACTTCACGCTCTACGGCCGGCCGGACCCGCAGACCGGGAGGCCGACCGTCCGCTCGCCGGAGCTGCTCGGAGGATGCAACCCCCAACTCTCCTTCGCCAACTACGCCTCCGTGCGGGTGGAGGGCGGCCCGGCGGACGGCGCGTCGGCGCCCGCCGGCGCCTCGAACCTCCTCTCCCCCACCGGCAAGACCGCCGATGGGACGCTCGTGACGGCGTTCCGTTTCGAGGGCGGGCTGATGCTCCGCCAGGAGCTGCGCTTGGTCCGCGGGCGCGCGCTGGAGATCTCCTACCGGCTGGAGAACGTCTCCTCCGAGGGAAGGGCGGCGACCGTGCGCGCCCTGCTCTCGCCCGCGGTGGCCAACGAGGGACAGCGAACCCTGTTCAGGGTACCCGGACTGGACGGCAGGCCAGCCGCCCGGGGTGGCGTAGAAGACGTCTGGCAGGAGAGGAATCTGCTGGCCGGGGCGGGCCAGGTGGGAGCCGTCTACGTGCCCCGTCCCGCCGCCTCTGGCGACTCGAGCGGCCTCTGGACCCCCGCCGGAGGAAGAACGCCGGAGCGCGTAACGTTCGCGGGCCTCCTGGAACTCTCCTCCGCGCCCATGCTCTACGGCGTCAGGCCGGGCTGGCCGCTGCCGCCCAACGCCGCCATCGCCGTGTACTGGCAGGACGTAAGGCTCCCGCCGGGCGGGTCCGCCGAGTTCTCGCACGAGTACGCGCTTCCCTCGGAGAAACGTGAATGAGGTTAAAGACATCGATGGTTGCCAGGGATCCGGAACCCACCAACACCGAGGCTGTGGAGGCTCCCCCCTCCCCCACTCCCGAGCCGAAGCCAGCGGGGACGCGGGACTGCCGACCGCCGACGCTCCCGGGCGTAACGAAGAGAGCCGCCACGGGACACGGCCCGCTCTACGTCATCCTAAACGACGACCAGTTCGGACCCCGTGAGTGCTTCATCGTGCTGGGCAAACCGGGCGGCACGGCGGCGGCGTTCAGCGACGCTCTGGGGCGCATGATCTCCCTCTCCTTGAAGCACGGCGCCTCGCCGGAGGAGATCGTGCACCGGCTGCGTGGCATCCAGGACGGCCACGGGGTCGGCACTGGCGAGGATGCGGTCCTGTCGGTTCCCGACGGGGTCGCCAAAGCCATGGCCGAGCACTACCTCTCCGCCGACAGCGAGACGCACGAACAGCCCGCGCTGCCCATGGTGGGCGCCTGTCCCGACTGCGGCGGGGAGCTGACCGCGGGGAGCGGCTGCTCAGTGTGCAAGGGTTGCGGGTATTCGAGATGCTCCTGAGAAGTTACGCTACTCCCGAGAGGCCAGCCGTTCGGACCCATAAACGAGCAGCTCTGTGGCGGCCACAGACGGAAGAACCGGCGAGGAGATCCGCCACCCCAATGCCCTTACTTCGGGAGCCGGTGAAGAGCTGTTCACCAGGCACTCTGTTCTTACGTAACATAGTCGGGATAGCACACGGCGTTTTTACATAAGAACACGCATGGAGCGAGACGGGAGGTAGCGTGAAGGAGTTGCGGGAGATGAGCCGGGCGGAGCTCGTGCGCCTGAAGGCGATGGTCGAGGAGGAGCTGTATCGCCGGGATCGTGCCGCAGAGGAGCAGCGCTCGTCCCGGGAGGTGGTCCAGGAGCGCCCCACCCCCCGCGGCACGCTGAGACTCGAGCTGGTCAGATGCGGCAAGAAGGAATGCAAGAAGTGCGCCGAAGGCCCCGCCCACGGACCTTACTGGTACCTGTACGTGCGCCGCGGCGGCCGCCTCACCAGCAAGTACCTCGGCAAAGAACTCCCGGAGGGGATGGCCTGATTTTTCTTATGTAATGCTTCGGGGAGCCAAGCGCACAGCGGTTACCTAAGAAACCCGTCCGTGGGGTTCTCTGCGAGATGCAGAACCCCACGGACGGAGGAGGATGGTGGAGAACGGGCGCGTCGCGGTCGAGGGAGGGCCGGGAGCGGAGAGGCGACTCGTCGTCCGCTTCGGCGAGCTGGTGGAGAGGCTCGCCGCGCTCCCTGACCCGGACGAGGCGGAGGTGCGGCGTCTCTTGCCGGGCGCGGACCTAATGCGGGCCCTCATGGAGGAGGCGGACTCCTTCGGGGCTGCGGCGCCGGGCACGAGCGCGGCGACCCCGCTGGCGGAGCAGATCCTGGCGCTCACCGACGAGGCGTTCGCCGCGGCGCGGGAGATCCTGGAAGGGTCCGACGCCTTCGAGCGCTACGGTGAGCCGCCGGATCCGACGCTGTCGGTCCTTATGTTCCGCCTCGACGGCGGGATGGTCAGGAGCGCCGCGCGGGCGATCCGGCACGCCCCGCCGGCGGAGGACCCGAGCATCGGGGAGGAGTTCGTATGATGCTGCGCGCGGAGGAGACGCCGCTGCTCTACGAGGAGGAGCAACACAACCTCTACGCCGCCCTCGAAGACCTCTGGTACGCCAGGGCGGTCCTCAGGCGCGTGGGCGAAGAGGAGCGGCGGCGGTTCTCGGAGAGCTCGTGGTACTACGGCGACCCGTCCTACTACGGCGGGACGATACTCGAGATCTTCGACGCCCAGCTCGCCACGGTCCTCTTCACCCTCTTCGGAGAAGGCTTCTCCGGAGACCTCTTCTACCGCTACGCGGACGGCGAGGAAGAGGTGGGCGACCTCGTGGGTGAGCTCGTCGCCCTCGACGACGGGCCGGTTGTCCCGGAGGACTCCGTCTACGCCCCCGGAGACTACGAGGAGATCCTCGGGCTGGAGGTGCGCGCGTCGCGGCGGGATATAGCCCGCCTCATCGAGCTCATACGCCGCTCGGAGGGCGAGTCGCCCAAGACCCGCCTCTACCGGTGGAGGCCGGGTACGGACGGGGCGGTATCCCTGGGACGGGACAAGGACGCCGTGGTCATGCTCGTCGCCGGCGAACTCTTCGCTTCGCAGGAGCTTGTGCACGGCCTTCTCTTCGAGAAGCTGGTAAGAGCCTGGGAGGTACACAACCGTGGTTGACACCGCGGCCCTCAAGCGGGGCCTCAGGACGGAGATAGAGCGGTCCCTGGCCGGCGAGGCGGGCGCGAGCGTGGTCTTGCTGCTGCGCGAGGGGAGTCTTCCCATGGCCGCCATAACCGACGCGCACGGCACGGTGCACAAGAAGGTCCTCTCCTTCGTGGACCTCCTGGCCGCCCTCGATGGCTCCTCGGTGGTGGACCAGCTGGAGAAAGAGGCAACCCGCACACTGTCCGTGCCTCCCCTGCCGCCGCACACGCTGCTCCTGGCCTTGCTGGAGCGGCCGTCGGGCTTCACCTACGTCCTGACCGGCTTCGTCCGGCCGCGCGTTCATCTCTTCGTGCTGGAGCACGCGGGTCACACCACGACCCACGAGCTGCCCCTCCCCCACCTCGTCTGGCGCGCCGTCTGGGAGGAGCGCACCAGGAGCCTGTCGTCGCTGTCGCTGGCGCTCTGCTCGCCCCACCTGGACGGAGGCGAGCCGACCGCCGCCACGCGGCTCTACCGCTGGCCCTTCTCGAACGTCTACGACCGCTTCGGCGGCGCGATGCAGGGGGTGTGCTGGCCCACCATGCGCCAGCTCACGCTGGACCTCCCGGAGATCCCTGAGAGAGCGGTCCTGGGCTTCGTCGGCATCCCGAACAACGCCGACCTCTACGGGCGCGGGCTCTCGCACAACGCCCCCCACTCCGGCTACCGGGAGTTTCTCGAGGCCATCGAAGAGAGAGGAGGGATAGACCACGACTGGCTCATACCCGCTGACCTGACCGTACGGCAGCTTCACGAGCAGAGAAGAAGATAGGAGGCGCGTGAGCGACCAACAGGAGCAGAAGCACACCCCGCCCGAGGAGGCCGAAGACTTCTTCGACCTGATGGGCGACGAGGGAAAGAAGTTCAAGAAGGAGGAGAAGAAGCCAGAGCAGAAGAAGCCGGCCGCGGCGAAGAAGCCGGAGCCGAAGAAGTACCCCGCCGGCGTCGAGGTCCACTACTCGGGCCACAAGAAGGCCCTCCCGCACGAGATGACCCAGGCCGAGGTCTTCGAGTTCCTGGAGGACGACTTCCCGGAACTCTCCGCGGACAGGGCCGAGCTCAGGCACGACGAGGAGAAGAACCGCCTGGTGCCGGTCCTCAAGGCCCACAAGAAAGGAGGAGTTGCGGATCAAACAGGAAAGGACAGTTCTTCCGCAACTCCTTCTTTGAAGGGCCTCGCGGGAGCCGGAAAGAGCATAGAGGTGTTGAGGGAGCCCCCCGACCGGGGCTCCTACCCTCCCGTGTTCCGGTTGCTCGGCGCCGACGGCGTCTACGAGGTTAGGAAGACGAGGCTTGGGACCTTCGTCGCCCGGATGGAGTCGGACCGCGCGGTGAGCGAAGGGTTCTACCCGCTGGTGCCGAAGGCGCCCGTCTTCCTGCTGCGCAAGACCCTGGAGATCTTCCGGCGGCGTCCGGACGTGGAGGTGCTGGTGAACGTCGTCTACGACCGGAGGGACGGCTCCTTCCACCTGGTCTGGGTGGAGCAGCAGGCGACCGCCGGCAGCGTGGAGTACGACCCTCTGCCCGAGACGGACGACCTGATCGTCTACTGCGAGATCCACTCCCACCACCGCATGAACGCCTTCTTCTCCGCGACCGACGACGCCCACGAGAAGAGGAGCGGCCTCTACGGCGTCGTAGGCAGGGTAGACAAGACCCGGCCGCAGGCCGCCTTCCGCTACTCGTGCGGCGGCATCTTCCGGCCGCTGCGCGCCGGCGAGCTCTTCTCCCCCTCCGCCCTGGCCGATAAGCTGGTGGAGGCGCCCTCGTGAGCCGCCCGAAACCGGTGCGCGTCCTCGAAGACCCGGCGGAGACCACCGTCGTGCTCGTCGGCTGCGGCGGGACCGGCGGCTACGTCCTGCAGCAGCTCTGCCGCCTGCTCTACGGCCTCCGGGAGGAGCGGAAGGCCGCCCTCGCCGAGCCTCCCATCTTCGGCGAGGAGCCCCCGGCCGGCGTCCCGGAGATCCTCTTGATCGATGGCGACACCGTCTCCGTCCCGAACCTGTAAGTTACGTGGAATAGGTGAGCCCTCACCGCTATCATTCGTTGCAAGACTAGGGAAATGGGAGTGAGCTCGAACGATGGCCGAACCGAAGTGGCGACGTTATCCCAGGGTGGCAGAGGCTCCGCGTGCGAGGACCTGGCTGAAGGTGGAGGCCAACCTGGGGCACGCGGAGAACACCATCGACGCCTACGGGCGCGGGCTTGAAGAATACCTGGCCTTCTGCGATGAGATCGGGATAGACCCGGAGGTGGCGACCCGGGCTCACGTCGCCGGGTTCGTGGACCACTTGCGCTCGCGACCGAACGCCGGAGGGGAGAACGTGCGGAGGATCGACTCGGGCGCGGGTTTGTCCAACTCCACCCTCCAGCAACGCCTGACGGCGGTGAGGTTGTTCTACGACCACCTGGTCGAGGAAGGGCTCAGGGAGGACAATCCGGTGGGTCGCGGACGTTACACGCCGGGGAAGGGGTTCGCAGGGGCACGCGGCATCCTGCCCCGTTACAACAAGCTGCCCTGGATCCCCTCCGATGAGCAGTGGCTGAAGGTGCTTAAGGCCTTTCGCGAGGAACGTTTGCGCGACCGCCTCATGCTGGCCTTCGCCTACGACTGCGCTTTGAGGCGCGAGGAGCTGTGCTCTTTGCGCACCGAGGACCTCGACCCCGCCCACCGCACGCTGAGGGTGAGGGCGGAGACGACCAAGGGCAGGAGCGAGCGGGTGGTCCCCTACTCGGAGCCCACCGCCGAACTCTACCGGGCCTACCTGCCGGAGAGGCGGCAGTTGAGCCGGGCGTCGGGTCCGCTGCTCCTCTCCGAGTCCAGACGGAACCGGGGGATGCCGGTGACGATCTGGACCTGGTCGAAGGTGGCGAGGAAGATCGCCTTGCGCTCCGGCGTGGATCGTTTCTCGCCCCACACCTTGCGCCATCTGTGCCTGACGGACCTGGCGCGGGCGGGTTGGGACATCCACGAGATCGCTAGCTTCGCCGGGCACACGAACACCCAGACGACGCTTCAGTACATCCACCTGAGCGGCAGGGACCTGGCGAAGAAGTTCGAGCGGGGCATGGCCCAGATCCATGCCTGGCGCGTTCGGTCCATAGACGAGGATGCCTCCCCGCCGTGAGCGCACGACGCTCGGCCAGCATCACTCACCGGGAGGATGGCTGGAGTTGGCCATTGGATCCCTCCCGCTACGACCGCACCCAAGAGCTGAGCGCCGCCGAGCGGGAGGCGCTGGCGGAGTTCGTGGAGGCTCTGGAAGCCGGGGCCAACATGCGCGTGCCGGCCGCACTCGCTCGCCTCAAGAGGCTGATGGTGCCCGTCGCCGACGTTTGCGACCTCATGGGTTCGCACCGTGAGGCCCGCAAATGTACCAGAGGAGCGCTGGCGCGCGAGATGCATCGCCGCGGAACACCGTACTGGGCCTGGACCGAGGAGCAATGGTCGCAGACGCTAAAGGGCGAAGGCTCCGCATGGCCCAGCGACTACTACAAGAGCGCCTCGCGACGGCCGCTCATGGCCGTCGCTTACCTGCTGTGCGGCTACCGGGACCTCTACTCCACCGGCCACTTCAAGGTGAGCATCTTCGCCGAGAAGGTCTTCGGGCGAGAGCGGGTCGAGTCGGCATGCCGGACCATCCGGGACGAGCTTAGCGGGTGGGGCTGCGGCGCGTGGGTGCTCGACGGCAGCCTCGAGAGGATGGTCTGCCACGTGATGCTCGCCAACGGCAGTCCGCTCCTCGAAGACCTGACCACCCAGAAGCTCACCGAGATGCGCGACCGGCGGGTGCCCAAGTCTTTGCACCCGAACCTTTACGCGATGTCTCGGGCGCTCGCCGCCCGGGGCCTCATCGCCGCCCCCCTCTCCGTGCCGAGGGACACCTATCCTCTGGAGCGGCGTCCGGTCGACGACTGCCCCGAAGAGTGGGCTTCCTGGTGCGAGCGTTGGCGTCGAACCTCCACCCTGACCCCCAACGTCCGCACCATCACCTACGGCCGTCTATTGCAGATAGGCCGTTGGCTCGCCCGCAGCCATCCGCAGGTAACCGGCCCCGAGCAGTGGACCTACCAGCTCGCCGCCGAGTACGTGGCGGCCGTATGCAAGCTCACCGTGGGCGAGTGGTCAGATCCTACCCGCATGAAACCCGAGAAGGTCGGCCGTCCCATGAGGCCCTGGACCAAGGAGAATCAGCTGCACGTGGCGCGTGCCTTCTTCCGCGACCTTCAGGAGTGGGGCTGGATCTCCCGGCGCTTCGATCCGCGCCGCGCCTTCCGGGCTCCGAGGAGCCTCAAGACTTTGCTCGAACCCGACCCACGCACGATCGCGGACGAGGTGTGGGCCAAGCTCCTCTGGGCCGGCCTCAATCTCACCGCCCAAGACATCCCCCTCGTCGGTTATGCCCGGCCCGGGGTCAAGGGTCAGCCCTTCTACCCGCTGGAGATGGTGCGCGCGGCGGCGATGGTGTGGCTGTTCGCGGGGCTTAGGCACGACGAGATACGCAGGCTGCGCGTCGGCTGCGTCCGCAGGCAGCGCGGGGACGTGACGGTGCATCCCACCGGAGAGACCCTGCCCGAGGATGCCGTCTGCTGGCTCGACGTTCCCGCCAACAAGACCAGCGAGGGCAAGCCCAAGCCCGTCGATCCCCTCGTCGGCAAGGCCATAGAGGACTGGGAGAAAGTCCGTCCGGACCAACCCGCCCAGCCGGACGCGAAAACCGCCGAGGAGGTGCACTACCTGTTCTCCTACCGGGGCAGGCGCATCGGCAAAGCCTACGTCAACCACACGCTCATCCCGCTGTTGTGCCGCAAGGCCGGGGTGCCCGTGGAAGATGCTCGCGGCAAGATAACCAGCCACCGGGCGCGTTCGACCATCGCCAGCCAACTGCTCAACGCCAAAGAGCCGATGGATTTCTTCGCGGTCTCCGAGTGGCTCGGGCACAAGGACCCGAGTTCCACCCGCCACTACGCCAAGGTCGCGCCCACCAGGCTCGCCAAGAGCTACTCCGACGCCGGCTACTTCGGGCGCAACCTCAGGATGATCGAGGTGCTCATCGATCAGGAGGCCATCAGGACCGGCGCGGCGGCCAGCGGAGAGCCCTGGAAGTTCTACGACCTCGGTCACGGCTACTGCACCTACGACTTCTTCCAACAGTGCCCCCACCGCATGGCCTGCGCCCGCTGCTCGTTCTACCTCCCCAAAGACTCAACCAAGGCGCAGCTCTTGGAAGGTAAGGCCAACCTTTCGCGGATGCGCGAAGAGATACCGCTCACGGACGAAGAGGTGGCGGCCGTCGAAGAGGGCATCGAGCTGCACGAGAAGCTGCTGGAGCGGCTGGCCGACGTTCCGACTCCCGAGGGGCCGACACCCCGAGAGCTCGGCATTGTGATCCCGCTATCCCGCAAGCCTGACCCGGAACGCTGAAGCTGACATTCCATATTCCACATATTCAAGCGACAGTACTTCCTGAACCGGGACGTGAGCAAGAACAAGTCGGTGGTACTCGCCGAACGGTACGCGAGGGCTTATGGGCTGGAGATCTCCGCCTACCCCAACTACCTGGCCCCCTCCACCCCCTTCCGGGAACTCGTCCCCGAGGGCTCGATCGTGGTGGGGGCCGTGGACAACGCCGCCACCCGCAGGCTCCTGCACGAGCGGCTCTCGGTCTACGAGGACGTCGTGTACGTCGACGCCGGCAACGCCGCCGCACAGGCACTATCGGAGCGGCCCACCCACGAGGAGCTCGCCCGCGTCCTGGAGACCGGCTGGGAGGGCCAGGTGGTCTGCGGCGTCAGGAAGGAGCACCGTACCGTGCTCCCCTTCCCCGCCGATGCCTTTCCGGACCTCGTGGAGGGCGAGGACCGTCTCCCGACGGAGGCTCCCTGCGGCGAGGCCGTCGTGAGCCAGCCCCAACGGCACCTCACCAACGTCATGGCTGCCACGGTGGTCCTCTCGTACCTCACGCCGCTACTCACGGACGGCACCGTGCTCCACCATAAGAGCTTCTTCGACGCGCGGCGCGGCTACCTAAGGAGCGAGGCCGCCATCCAACTCTTGGACCAGGTCAGGGTGTGATGGGCCGGCGGCGGGGCTTCCCCGCCATAACGTGCCCGGTCAGTCCTCCGGTTCCCAGCCGACCCTCTCCAGCCACTCTCGCAGGAGCAGCTCGACGAGGTCGCTGTAGAGGGGCTTGCCGGTCTGGTGGAGCACCCCCCGCTCGGCGAGCTCGAGCAGCACCTCTCGCTTTACCTCCCTGTTCAGGAGCGCCTGCCTGACCCTCTCGTAGACCTCCTTGTGCACGAAGGCGCTGGCCAGCGTGTAGTCCGGGTTGCTCCGCTTGCCGGTCTTCTTGCGGTTGCGCCGGCGGCGCGGTAGTTCCGCGGGCGGTTCGGGGCTCGCCGGCTCGGGGCCGCGCCGCCGGCGAATCCTCAAGGCGCCCGCCATGCTCCCCTCTCCCCTACCTCCGGCTCGCTGCTCGCTCATCCGAGGCCCAACACCTCCCTGCCGATCTTCTCGTAGTCCTCCCACCCTTGCCGGGCCCGCCGCTCTTTGATCTCGTACACGGGCACGCCCCGGAGCGCCGCCGTCTGGAACGCCTCCCGCCGGCGGACCTCTCCCTCGAACAGCGGCACCCCCTCGGCGTCGAGCGCTTTTCGCGCCCTCATCCCGGAGAGGTTCCACCAGGGCACCATCGTGAGCAAGACCCGATACCGGGCCTTGCCGCCGAGCTGCTCCAGGTCCTCCACCAAGAGCATGAGCGCGTTCAACGCCAGGGCCTCGGGCGTGGTAGGCACGACCAGGAGATCGCTCCCCTCCACCGCCGCTTCCAGGTCTTCCCCGTGCAGCCGCCCCTGAGAGTCGAGGACGGTGTGCTCTTCGTCGCCCGGCTCTACGTGCGGCTCGAGCACGGGGAAAGGCAGCATTCCCCTCTGAGCCCACTCCAGGGCGCTGCCGTTGGGGTCGGTATCCACCAGCACCGTAGACCCTTCGCCAAACTCTCGCGCGAAGAACGCCGCCAGGTGGACGGCGGTTACCGTTTTGCCGACCCCCCCTTTGTGCGATGTGACTGTAACTATGATCGCGACGTCTCCTTTGCTTTCGCAAACCTCCATCCGCGCGCCGTCTTGCCCCTGCCTGCGAGAACGTTTCTCGCGCTGCTGTATGGAATACCCTGCTCGCGGCAAAAGCGCTTGAGATTGCGAACGAGAAACGTCTCCCCGCTCGGCGCGATGGCCGTGTATGTCTTGGCCGACTTCTCCTCCATCTCGGCGCACTTCGCTCTGCGCTCGTCAGGCGTTAGAGTCCCCCACTCCCTAGCGCGGGCGGCCTTGCTCGCTTGGGATGACTTCTGCCTAGATTCTGGTGTGCTGCGGCTAGCTTTGACCTTCAGACGTAGTTCGGCTCTACGTAATACCTCCCCAGGGGTATCCTGCTTGGCGCGAGCAGCGGCTGCTCGCGCCTCACGGTAAGGGGTAGAGCGCCGTACTTCGGCCATCTTGGCCCGGTATTGGGGATCGGTCCATCGCTTACGCGCCGCCTCGCTGGTTCGCCGCTTGGTCTTCGGGTGAGCCATGGCCGCCCTTACCGCCGCTTTGTGGCGCTGCTTGATGTCCGGATCCCCCATCGCCAGCCTGGCAGCTTTCGCCATATTTGCTCTGGCCGCGGCGCCGAAGGTCCGCCCGAGGTTGCTGCCCGCTCTGGGAGTCAGGTTGTACCCCTTCGAGTACGCCGACAAGGCGTCGATCCAGTGTTGCTCCCTCGCGACCAGCTGCTCAGGCTCTTTGAGGATCTCAAGCACC